>VBKQ01000228.1 GCA_005879505.1 Deltaproteobacteria bacterium | reverse complement strand
TGGGAGGAGCTGCGCAGCCTCGGCTCGCAGATCAAGGCGCACACGCTCTCGCGGCTTCCCGAGTACCTGGAAGAGTTCGAAAGGAAGGCCAAAGCCGCCGGCGCGGCGGTGCATTGGGCGCGCGATGCCGACGAGCACAACCGCATCGTGCACGGGATCCTGCGCGAGAGCGGCGTGACGCGCCTGGTGAAGAGCAAGTCGATGCTCACCGAGGAGTGCCATCTCAACGAGCACCTCGAGGCGCAGGGCGTCGAGGTGGTGGACACGGACCTCGGCGAGCGGATCGTGCAGTTCCGCCGCGAGCCGCCTTCCCACATCGTGATGCCGGCCATCCATCTCAAGAAGGAGGAGATCGGGGAGCTGTTCCACGACAAGCTGGGGACGCCGCGCGGCCTCGCCGATCCGAAGCAGCTCACGGAGGCGGCGCGCGCGCACTTGCGCGAGAAGTTCCTGGCTGCCCAGGCCGGCCTCACCGGCGTGAACTTCGCCATCGCCTCCACCGGAGGCGTAGTGGTCTGCACGAACGAGGGCAATGCGGACCTCGGCACCGCGCTGCCGCCCATCCACATCGCCTGCATGGGCGTGGAGAAGCTGGTTCCCTCGCCGCGGGAGCTGGCGGTCTTCCTCCGGCTGCTCGCGCGCAGCGCCACGGGGCAGCCGATCACCACGTACACCTCGCACTTCCACGGCCCCCGCCCGGGCGCCTCGATGCACATCGTGATCGTCGATCACGGGCGCAGCCGGATCCTCGCGCGCGAGGAGTACCGCAACTCGCTCAAGTGCATCCGCTGCGCGGCCTGCCTGAACACCTGCCCGGTCTATCGCCGCAGCGGAGGCCACAGCTATGGCGTGGCCGTCGCGGGCCCCATCGGCTCGGTCCTGGCCCCGCACGTCGACCCGAAGAAACACGCCGACCTCCCCTTCGCGTCCTCGCTGTGCGGGTCTTGCAGCGACGTCTGCCCGGTCCGCATCGACCTGCACCACCAGCTGCTCGCCTGGCGCGGCGAGCTGGCCGCGCAGGGTCTGGTGCCGCTGCGCAAGCGCGTGGTTTCGCGGGTCGGCCGGTGGGTGCTGGCGCGCACCTGGGCCTATCGTTTCTTCGGGAAGCTGGCGCGGATCTTCGCCCCGTACGTCCCGAACCCGTGGACGCGCCAGCGCGAGCTGCCGACGATGCCGCGCGAGAGCTTCCGCGCGCAATGGAGGAAACGTGTCCGCGCGCGATGACATCCTGAAGGCGCTGCGCGCCGCCGCGCCGCAGACGGTGCCGCTGCCGGACATGGGGCGCGTTTCGGCAGTGCGATACCCGGACCTGCGCGAGCGATTCGCGAAGAGCGTGGTCGAGGTCGGCGGACGGTGCATGCTGGTCGAGGGGCCGCTGGAGCCGGCCCTGGCGGAGATCCCGGAGTACGCCGCCGCGCGCAAGGTGGTCTCGCTCGTCACAGGAGTGGCGAAGGCAAATGTCGATCTCGGCTCCATCCGCGATCCACACGACTTGCGCGACGTCGACTTCTGCGTACTGCCGGCGGAGCTGGGCGTGGCGGAGAACGGCGCCTGCTGGATCGTCGATCACGGAGGAGCCAACCGCGCCGCCGCGTTCCTCACGCAGCATCTCGCGGTGGTCGTGCGCGGCGATAGCCTGGTGCACAACCTCCACGAGGCCTACCAGCGGATCGCGATCCCCTCGCCCGGATTCGCCATGTGGCTGTCCGGTCCGTCGAAGACGGCGGACATCGAGCAGGCGCTGGTGATCGGCGCGCACGGGGCGCGGTCTTGCACCGTGTTGGTCACGGCGCAGATCAGCGTCTGATCGCCGATCCTGCCCTGCAAGTGGCCTGGGGCTGGCACGCTCGATCGCGCAGTCGGCCCCCGCGCCTCTGGACCGCGGGCGCTTTCTGTGCTGGCTTATCACCCCCGCTGGAGGTCGAGAGATGATCGAAGTGACCGCGAAGGCGTCCGAAGTGGTGCTTTCGAAGCCGGCGCTCGCCTTCGTCGAGGAGCTGCACCGGACGTTCGAGCCACGAAGGCAGGAGCTGCTCAAGAAACGCGCCGAGCGCTACCGCAAGCTCGCTGCCGGCGACTCCTTCGACTTCCTGCCCGAGACCGCGAAGGTGCGCTCCGGCGACTGGAAAGTGGCCGCAACGCCGGCCGATCTGCAGAAGCGGCACGTCGAGATCACCGGGCCGGTCGAGCGGAAGATGATGATCAACGCGCTCAATTCCGGCGCCGACGTCTTCATGGCGGACTTCGAGGATGCGCTCTCTCCCACCTGGAGCAACGTCGTCCAGGGGCATCTGAACCTCATGGACGCAGTCCGGCGCAAGCTCACCTTCACATCGCCCGAGGGCAAGACCTACAAGCTCAACGAGAAGCTCGCGACGCTGCTGGTGCGGCCGCGCGGCTGGCACCTGCCGGAGAAGCACCTCGAGGCGGACGGCAAGCCCATCGCCGGCGCGTTCGCCGACTTCGGGCTCTATTTCTTCCACAACGCTCGCGAAACGCTCGATCGCGGCACCGGGCCCTACTTCTACCTGCCGAAGATGGAGTCGCACCTCGAGGCGCGGCTGTGGAACGACGTGTTCGTGCTGGCGCAGGAGAAGCTCGGCATTCCGCGGGGGAGCGTGCGGGGCACCGTCTTGGTCGAGACGCTGCCGGCGGCCTTCGAGATGGACGAGATCCTCTACGAGCTGCGGGATCACGCGGGTGGTCTGAATGCCGGGCGCTGGGACTACATCTTCTCGCTGATCAAGAAGCTGAGGACGCGGAAGGACCTCATCCTCCCCGACCGCCAGCAGATCACGATGACGGTGCCCTTCATGCGCGCGTACACCGAGCTTTTGGTGAAGACCTGCCACCGCCGGGAAGCGCACGCCATGGGCGGAATGGCGCCGTTCATCCCCACCCGGAAGAATCCCGAGATCAACGAGAAGGCGCTGGCGCAGACCCGCGCGGACAAGGAGCGCGAGGTGGCCGACGGGTTCGACGGCACCTGGGTCGCGCACCCCGACCTGGTGCCGGTAGCGAAGGAAGTCTTCGACCGCAAGCTCGGCAAGCCGCACCAGAAGGAGCGCAAGCGCGAGGAGGTGCGGGTGGAGGCGCGCGAGCTGCAGGACACGCGCGTGCCGGGCGGAACGATCACCGAGAACGGGATGCGCAACAACATCTCCGTGGCGCT
>VBKQ01000304.1 GCA_005879505.1 Deltaproteobacteria bacterium | reverse complement strand
AGGCGGATGTCCTCGTGCAGCCAGCGCGCGTAGTTCTTCTCCTCGTACCACTTGGAGTCCCAGGAACGGATGACGCCCAGGCGGAACCCGATCGGATTGACTTTCTGACCCATGCTCAGCTCCGCCTCTTCTTCGGCATCTCGTCCGAAATCGTCAGTTGGATATGGCTGGTCTTCTTCAGCACCTTGAAGGCGCGACCCATCGCGCGTGGCATGTAGCGCCGCAGCGAAGGGCCCTGGTCGACCATCAGCTCCTTCACGGTCAAGCGGTCGACGTCCAGGGACTGGTCCTTGGCGGACTGCTCGGCGTTGGCCACCGCGCTGCGCAAGAGCTTCGCCAGCGGCTCCGCGGCCCGCTTCTCCACGTAGGCGAGCTGGGCCAGCGCGGCGTTCACGTTCTTGCCGCGGATGAGGTCCGCCACCACGCGCACCTTGCGGGGCGTGATGCGGAGGTACCGGAGGGATGCCTTGGCTTCCATGTCTTCTCTCCGTTACTTCGGTGCCGGGGCAGGAGCGGACGGCGTCGGCGCTCCGGGGGTGGGCGGTGCGCCGCCGACACCGGGCGCGCCAGGCGCGCCGGGCTTGGCCTTCTTGTCGCCCGTGTGCCCATGAAATGTTCGGGTGGGAGCGAACTCGCCCAGCTTGTGGCCCACCATGTTCTCGGTCACGAACACGGGGATGAACTTGCGCCCGTTGTGCACCGCGAAGGTGTGCCCGACGAGGTCGGGAAGGATGGTCGAGCGCCGCGACCACGTCTTCACCACCTTCTTCTGGTTCTGCCGGTTCATGTCCTCCACCTTCTTGATCAGGTGGCGGTCGATGAAGGGGCCCTTCTTGACCGAACGTGCCATCAGCGAACTCCCTTGTCGCGCCGCTTGATGATGAACTTGCTGGTGCGCTTGTTGACGCGCGTCTTCAGACCCTTGGTCTGCTGGCCCCAGGGCGAGACCGGATGTGGGTTGCCCTGGCCGCTCTTTCCCTCACCGCCGCCGTGCGGGTGATCGACGGGGTTCATCGCCAGGCCGCGCACCGTGGGCCGCCATCCCTTCCAGCGGTTCCGGCCCGCCTTGCCGATGCGGACGATCTCGTGCTCGGTGTTTCCGAGCTGGCCGACGGTGGCCTTGCACTCCAGCAGGATCATGCGGACTTCCGTGGAGGGCAGACGGATCTGCGCGTACTTGCCTTCCTTCGCCATCAGCTGCCCGAAGGATCCGGCGGAGCGGATCATCTGCGCGCCATGGCCCTTCTTCAGCTCGATGTTGTGGATCACCGTGCCGAGGGGGATGGCGTGCAGGGGCAGCGCGTTCCCGGGGCGGATGTCCACCGCCTCGCCGGACTGCAACACGTCCCCCACGTTCACGCCGACCGGCCAGAGGATGTAGCGCTTTTCGCCGTCGGTGTAGTGGAGCAGCGCGAGGCGCGCCGAGCGATTCGGATCGTACTCGATGGCCGCGACCTTGGCCGGGACGCCGTCCTTGTCGCGCTTCCAATCGATGATCCGCAGCCGTTGCTTGTGGCCGCCGCCGCGGTGCCGCGTGGTCATCCGGCCGTACACGTTGCGCCCACCGGTGGACTTGAGTGGCGCGGTCAGCGACTTCTCCGGGTAGTCCTTGGTGATCTCCGAGAAGTCGGGCGAGGTCGTCAGGCGGCGGCCGGGACTGGTCGGCTTGTAGGTCTTGAGCGCCATCGCTTACTTCCCCTCGAAGAGCTGGATCGCGTCGCCTTCCTTCAGCGTCACGATCGCCTTCTTCCAGTTGGGCCGCCGGCCTTCGGAGCGGCCGATCCGGCGGAACTTGCCGCGGACGATGGAGGTCTTCACGTCCAGGACCTTCACCTTGAAGAGCTGCTCTACGGCCTGCTTCACCTCGGTCTTGTTGGCCTTCAGGTCGATCTCGAAGGCGAACTTGTTCTCCCGGTCGCGCATGCGATCGAGCTTCTCGGTGTCGAGCGGGCGCTTGATGATCTCGAAGCGGTTCACGCCAGCACCCCCGAAAGCGCCGCCGCCGCATCCTTCGTCAGGAGCAGCGTCTGGTGGCGCAGGATGTCGTAGACGTTCGCGCCTTCAACGGGCAGGAACTGGTACTTGCGCGCGTTGCGCACCGACTTGAACAGGTTCTGGTTGTCCTTCAGCCCCAGCACCAGCGCGCTCTCGATGCCGAGCTTCGCGAAGGCGTTGACCGCCTCCTTCGTCGACGGCTTCGCCGGCGCCCAGGAGTCGACCACCACCAGCGCCTTGTCCTGGTTGCGCTTGCTGATCGCCGCGCGCAGCGCCGCTTTGCGGACCTTCTTCGGCACGTGGTACTCGTGGTCGCGCGGCTTGGGCCCCATGGCCTTGCCGCCGCCCACCCACTGGCTGGCGCGGATGCTGCCCTGGCGCGCGCGCCCGGTGCCCTTCTGCTTGTACGGCTTCTTGCCGCCGCCCGAGACCAGCGTGCGGTTCTTCACCGACTGCGTTCCCGCGCGCCGCGAGGCGAGCTGCGCCTTGACCACCTCGTAGAAAAGGCGCTCGTCGACGGGCGCGTTCACGATCTCGTCGGGAAGGTCGATGGTTCCGACCTTCTGCTTCTCGAGGTTGATGACGTCCAGGGTGGCCATGGTCAGCTCTTGATCTCGACGTCGACGCCGGCGCTCAGATCGAGCTTCATCAGGGCGTCGAGCGTCTGCTGGGTGGGTTCGAGGATGTCGAGGAGCCGCTTGTGCGTGCGGATCTCGAACTGCTCACGGGACTTCTTGTCCACGTGCGGGGAGCGCAGCACGGTGAACTTGTTGATCCGCGTGGGCAGCGGGATCGGTCCCACCACCTTCGCGCCCGTGCGCTTCGCCGTCTCGACGATCTCGCCGGCCGACTGATCGAGCAGCTTGTAGTCATACGCCTTCAGCCGGATCCGGATCTTCTGGGTCGCCATCGATACCTCTTCTCAAAGACCGAAACAGCGCCGCGCCCGCCGGTTTCCGCCGGAGGGCCCGGCCACTTCGATTCCTTATGCGATCACCGCCGTCACCACGCCGGCGCCGACGGTGCGGCCGCCCTCGCGGATGGCGAAGCGCACTTCCTTGTCCATCGCGATCGGCATCATCAACTCGACTTCCATCTC
>VBKQ01000303.1 GCA_005879505.1 Deltaproteobacteria bacterium | reverse complement strand
AATTGGATGAAGGACACCGCGGAGTTCCAGCAGCCGCCGCACGAACGGTTCTCCTTCGCGCCGTTCTCCGCCTGGATGGTGCTCACCGACGGCGTGTCGCACGCCTGCATCCAAGGGCAGCACGCCCTGGTCGACACCTTCCTCATCCCGCTCGCCAACTGCAGGCTGCCTGCGCCCTACCATCTGCTCGCGGGAGCGGCGTGACGAAGACCGTCCTGGTGTTGCGGTTCAGCGCGGTGGGCGACGTGGTGTTGACCGCTCCCGCCATCGCGGCGCTGCGCGAGGCGTGGCCGGATGCCCGAATCGTCTACGCGATCAAGGAGCGGCTCGCGCATCTGGTCGAGCACAATCCGAACATCGACGAGGTGATCGCGCTCCGCGACGGCGAAGGCCCGTTCTCGTACGCCAGCCGCCTGCGTGCGGCGCGGCCCAGCATCCTGCTCGACCTGCACGGCAAGATCCGCAGCCGGATCCTGCGCGCGCTCCTGCCTGGCGTTCCCAAGGTGGTGTGGCACAAGCGCGACTTCCGCGACACGCTGCCGGTGAAGCTGGCGCTGCGGCCGTACCGGGCATCGATGCTGTTCGCCGACCGCTATCACGCCGCCGTCGAAGAGGTGGTGGGGCGCCCTCTGCCGAAGGGAAAGCTGCAATACTTCCTCGGTCCTGAGGATCTCGCCGTCGCGGACGGCGCCCTGCGCAAGTCCGGGCTCGATCCCGGACGGCCCTTGCTCGGGATCTCGCCGGGAGCGAACTGGGCGACGAAGCGCTGGCCCGCGGAACGGTTCTCGGGACTGGCGCGGCGCGCCCTCGAGCGAGGGTTCCAGGTCGCGGTGCAGGGCAGCACCAGGGAAGCAGACCTCGCGCGCACCGTCGTGCAGCATGCTCCGGGGGCGGTGGACCTCTCCGGCAAGCTCGATCTCCGCGGCCTGGGCGGGTTCATCGCGCGCTGCGCCGCCTTCGCGGCGAACGACAGCGGGCCCATGCACATGGCGCGGGCGTTGGGCGTTCCGACACTCGCCTTCTTCGGCTCCACGGATCCGTCGATGTTCGATTTCCGCGGGCACGAGGTGCTGTTCGCGGGCGTCGCTTGCGCGCCGTGCTCGTTCTTCGGCCGGCGCCGCTGCCCGCGGGGGCACTTCCGCTGCATGCTCGATCTGACCGAAGATCGCGCCTGGGGCGCGCTCGAGCCGCTGCTCTCCGCCGGCCGGCGGCCCCTGCTGTCAGCGTGAGCTGGCCACGCGCGCCGCTGCTCATGGTGTCGAGCTCGTCGCGCACGGGGCCGGCGGAGGGCTTGATCTCGCTCGCGCGCGAGCTGCGGGCGCAGGGACTCGACGCGCGCTTCGCTGCAGATACGGTGCGCCCGGGCGAGAATCTGGGCGAGCACCTCGCGCACGCCGGAGTGCCCTGGGAGACGGAGCTCCGGCTGTCGCGCAAGGTGCGCCTCGGGGACGTCGTGCACGACGCGAGGTGGCTGGCCGAGCTCGCACGGACAGGCCGGTACGACGTCCTGCATGCGGCCTTCGCGCACGACCACTCGCTCGCGTTGTGGGCGGCGCGGCGGGCACGCCGCCCCGATCTGCGCGTCGTGCGGGCGGCGCAGCGGCGGATCGACGTCACCGCCGGTGCCCTGCGGCAGCGCCTCTGGGCCCTCTCGCGGAGCGACGGCGTCCTGGTCCACAGCGCGGCCTACCGCCGCTGGCGGGAATGGTGGCGCGGATGAAGCCGGAGCGCGGGCACGACGTGCTGCTGCGGGCCTTCGCGCTGGTGCAGCGCGAGCTCCCGCAGGCGTGGCTCGTGCTGGTGGGCCGCGGCGAGGGCGAGCAGCGCCTGCGCGGGCTGGCCGGCGAGCTGGGGATCGCGCAGGTCGTCTTCGCAGGGTATCTGCGCGGGCCCGGACTGGTGCAGGCATATCGCGCGCTCGACGTCGCCGTCTGGCTGCGCGAAGGCAACGATGGCGCTTGCCGGGGCGTGCTCGAGGCGATGGCGTGCGGCGTGCCGGTGATCGCCGGCGACGACGGCGCGCCGCCGGAGCTCGTCGCCGGCAGCGGAAGGGTCGTCTCTCCCGCCGATCCGTCCGCGATCGCCGCGGCGCTTCTGGAGCTGCTCGGCGATATCGGGCGCGCCCGCTGCCTCGGCCGCGCCGCCCGCGAACGCGCCCTGGAATTCACGCCAAGGCGGGCGGCCGACGAGACGCTCGCCTTCTGGCGGCGGCTGCGCGATCTGCCCCCCGCCGGACTCTAGAAAGTACGTGGCTCGCCGATCCGGAGCTGCACCATCGTGCCGCGCGGCGCGGATTTCTTCAGCGCCTTTGCGAACTGCTCCGGCGTGCCGGTCAGGACCGGAAACGTCCCGTAGTGCATCGGGACCACGTTCTTCGCTCCCGTGTCTCGCGCGGCGAGGGCCGCATCCACGGGGTCCATGGTGAAGTGCCCCCCGATGCAGGTGAGCAGCACGTCGGGATGGAACCGCTCGCCGACCTGCTTCATCTCCGTGAAGTACGCCGTGTCGCCGGTGTGGTACAGCGTCGGTCCGCCCTTGATCTGCACGACGAATCCGATCGGAGCGCCGGCGTAGAGGAGCGGCCCGTTCTCCGCCGCCTGGAAGCTGGAGCTGTGCACGGCCGGCACCAGCGCGACGGCCACCTCGTCGTTGAGCTGGAGGACCCCGCCGGCGTTCCCGAGCGTGTCGAATCCGGCGGCTTCCTTTGGCACGCCGGCGGCGGCGAGCTGGGAGCCGAGCTCGAACGAGGCGACGATCTTCGCGCCCGTCTTCTTCTGCAGCGCCACGGCGTCGCCGACGTGATCGAAGTGGCCGTGCGAGATGAGGATGTAGTCGAGCTTCTGGATCTTCTCGATCGCCGTCTTGTCCTTGTTCACGGGATTGTTGATCCAAGGATCGATCGCGAGCGCGGTCCCGCCCGGAGTCTTCACCACGAAGGCGGCGTGCCCGTACCAGGTCACTTCGGTCTTGCCTTTGGCCGCCGCCTGCGCGAAGGCCGGCACGGTGGCGAGCAGGAGAAGCGCGAAGATCTTCATGTCCGTCCCTTTCATTCGAGCTGCGATGAACCCGGGCATCTACCTCGTCCACAAGCCGGTTGGCCAGACCAGCTTCTCGCTGGTGCGGAGTTTGATGGAGGAAGTCCGCGCCGCCGGGATCCGCCGCGACAGGCTGCCCATCTGCCATGGAGGCGCGCTCGATCCGTTCGCCGAGGGTCTTCTGCTCCTGCTCGCGGGCGAGGCGACCCGCCTGATGGATCTCCTGCACGCCGTCCCCAAGACATACGTCGCAGGGATCGCCTGGGGGGCGGAAACGGACAACGGCGACCCGCTCGGGCGGGTGGTGGCACGCGCGGAGGCGGGGGGCCTGACGCCGGAGCGGCTGGAGCAGGCGCTCGCGGCGTTCATCGGCTGGCAGGATCAGGTGCCGCCCCGGACCAGCAACAAGCGCGTGGCCGGTGAGCGCGCGTATCGGAAGGCGCACCGGGGCGAGTCGTTCGAGCTGCCGCCCTCCCGTGTGTACCTGCACGAGGCGCGCTGGTTGAGCCACCGCCTGCCCGCGTCGAGCACGCTCGAGCTCGTCAGCGGCGGTGGGTACTACGTCCGCTCTCTCGCACGCGATCTCGGCCGCGCCACCGGCGCCCTCGCCCACCTCGCCGCCCTCCGACGGACCTCCGTGGGACCCTGGCGGGATCCGCCGCCCGGCGAGCGCATCCTCCTCCGCGGCATGGATCTCTTTCCTTGGTGCGCCTCGGTCCGCATCGACCGCGAGGAGATCGCCACCCTCCGCTCCGGAAGACCGATCCCGCGGCGCGCCATCGAGCCACCCTCCTGGTCATTGCCCCAAGGCTATCCGGACCCACCCGCCCCATTGCGCGGCATCCATGACGGCAAGCTGGTCGCGATGCTGCGCGAACATGGAGCCGAGCTCTCGGCCTCTCCCGCCTTGCGCTCTCCACTGTAAAGTCAGGCCCGCTCTCGAGCTCGGGCGGGGGGCTTTGACCAACGTCCCGAGTTGCGGTTGATAATCCGTCGCCATGAAGTTCGAAGGCACCTGCCACTGCGGGAACATTGCGATCCTGCTGGAGACGGATCAAGACCCGCGCGACCTCCCGCTGCGCGCCTGCGCCTGCAGTTTCTGCCGCCGGCACGGCGCGCGCACCACTTCGGACCCGGGCGGCCGCGCCCGCGTCGGGATCCAGGATCGCGCGCTGGCCTCGCGTTACGTCTTCGGGCTGCGCACCGCCGAGATGGTGGTGTGCGCGCGCTGCGGCACGTATTGCGCCGCCGTGCTCCGCGAAGGCAATCGGGCGTGGGCGGCGCTGAACGTGAACCTGTTCCTCGACCCGGCATTCGACCGCTCCGCCGAGAGCGTTTCCTACGAGGGGGAGACGGCGGAGCAGCGCATCGCGCGCCGCAAGCGGCTGTGGACGCCCGTGGAGCTACATGAACCGTGAGAGCACCGACAGCACGGCGTCGATGTCCGCGTCGGTGTGGTCCGCCGAGACCTGGAACCGGATCAGCTGCTCGCCGCGCGGCACCACCGGGTAGTTGAGGCCGGTCGCGAGCACGCCGTTCTCGCGCAGGAACGCCACCAGTGCCGCCGTCCGCTCCGTGTCGCGCACCAGCATCGGCACCACTGGGTGCTGCCCCGGAATCGTCTCGAATCCGAGCCGCACCAGGCCTTCGCGAAACCTCTGCGTGACCGCCCGCAGGTGCGAGAGCAGGGCGACGCCCTCGCGCCCGCGGATCAGCTCGAGCGCCGCCAGCGCTGCCGCCGCCTCGCCCGGCGCGATAGGGTTCGAGTAGATGTAGAAGGGGTTCTTCTCGCGCAGCCAGCGGATCACCGGCGCCGCGGTGGCGATGTATCCCCCGTTCACTCCCATCGCCTTGCCGAGGGTGCCGACCAGCACGTCCGCGCGCCCGCCCGTCACTTCCTCGGTGCCCCGCCCGGTGGTCCCGAATCCGCCGACGCCGTGCGAATCGTCGACCACCAGCAGGCAGCCGCGAGGGAGGCGCGGATCGTACTTCCGGCACACCTCAGCGATGCGATCGATGGGCGCGTGGTCGCCGCGCATGCTGAAGACGCCGTCGGTGATCACCAGCGCGGCCTCCGCCTCCCCGAGCGACTCCTCCAGCCTCTGCTCCAGCGCGCGCAGGTCCAGGTGGCCGTAGACCTTGCGAGCCTTGTGCGGCGCCAGCTTCATCCCGTTGACGATGCAATTGTGGTTCAGCTCGTCGGAGACGAGCACCGTCTCCGGCGTCGAGAGGCTGAAGAGCACGCCTGCGACCGCGGTGTAGGCCGAGCCTGCCACCATCGCCGCAGGCCGCCCATGGAAGTCTGCCAGCGCCTGCTCCAATTTCACATGCGGCTCGTAAGTGCCGCTGATGAAGCGCACCGCCCCAGGTCCGACGCCGTAGGCGTGCGCTGCCTGCTCCTCGGCCTCGATCAGCTCGTGCCGCAGCGATAGCCCGAGATACGAGTTCGAGTTCATCCGGATGAACTCGCGGCCGGCGAATCCGTCGAGCAGGAAGCGGGGCCCGCGCGCGCCCCCCGGCGGCTTCACCGCCACCACCACCTGCTCCGTCCCCTTCGCGGTGCCCGCGGTCTCCAGGTGCGCGAGCTGCGCCTTCAGATCGTCGAGCAGCTTCTCCAGCGGCATGGCTCGTCCTCAGTGCATCTTCTGCAGCATGTCGTCGACCGTAGCGTCCAGCCCGTAGCGCGGCGCCCAGTGCCATTCTTCGCGCGCCGCGCTGTCGTCGAGGGACTGCGGCCAGGAATCGGCGATGGCCTGCCGCCGCGGATCGACGGCGTATTCGATGTGGAAGGCGGGGATGCGCTTCTTGATCGCCTCTCCGATCTCCGCCGGCGTGAAGTCCATCGCGCCGAGGTTGTAGGCGTTGCGGTGGATGAGGCGCGAAGGCTCCGCCTCCATCAGCTCGATCATCGCCCGGATGGCGTCCGGCATGTACATCATCGGCAGCCGCGTATCGCCCCGCAGGTAGCAGGTGTAGACGCCGTGTTGCAGCGCCTGGCGGAAGATCTCCACCGCGTAGTCCGTCGTGCCGCCGCCCGGTTCCGTCTGGTACGAGATCAGGCCGGGAAACCGTAGCCCCCGCGTATCCGTCCCGAATCGCCGGTGATAGTCCTCGCAGAGCATCTCGCCGACGACCTTGGTGACGCCGTACATGGTGGTGGGCCGCTGGATCGTCACCTGCGGCGTGCGCTTGCGCGGCGTGTCCGGCCCGAAGGCTCCGATCGAGCTGGGAAAGAAGAGTGCGCACTTGTACTGGCGGGCCGCCTCCAGCACGTTCACCAGCCCGTTCACGTTGAGTTGCCAGGCCTGCAGCGGCCGCAGCTCGCCCACCGCCGAGAGCAGGGCGGCCAGATGGTAGACGGTGTCGACGTGATGGATCTGCATCACGCGCGTCAGGTGGTGGGGATCCAAGCAGTCCACGAACTCGAATGGACCGCCGTCGCGGAGCTCGGCGTCGACCGGCATCCGGACGTCGGTCGCCACCACCGCATCCCCGCCGTAGCGGGCGCGGAGCGCAAGCGTCAGCTCCGACCCGATCTGCCCGACTGCGCCCGTCACCAGGACCCGCTTCATCGCTTCTTCGTACCTCCCTGGAAAGCGGCCCCAGATCGTAGCCCGCCTTGAGCAGGCCGGCGAAGACCAGCGGCCAGCCGAAGAGGCTGCGCTGCAGGAGGCCGCCGGCGAGCAGCGGCGCGATGGCCGAGGCGAGGCTCCGTGGTACGTTGGTGACGCTGGCGGCGGCGGCGCGCTCCTCCCGCGGCACCATCGCCATCACGTAGGCCTGGCGCGCCGGGACGTCCATCTGCGAGAGCAAGGCCCGCAGCAGGAGGAAGAGGGCGGCCAGCGGCAGCGTCGGCATCACGCCCGCGAGCACCAGGAAGACGTTCGAGGGCAGGTGCGTGAAGACCATGGTTCGCACATGCCCGATGCGGGAGGCGATGCGCGCGGAGACGAGCTGCGAGAAGGCCGC
>VBKQ01000094.1 GCA_005879505.1 Deltaproteobacteria bacterium | reverse complement strand
ACGCAAACCTGAAAGGAGCAAAGTCATGAAGAGCGGTCTCTCCAAAGCTTCCCGTATTCCGAAAACCCCGCGATCACCGCGGCCCTTCACTGGTCGGGATCGATCGCGCGAAGCCGCCATGCTCGACAGCGTGCGCCGGCAGGGCGGTGCCGTCCAGCATCCGAATGCTGCACCGATGCCGCCAGGCGTGGACCGGCCGTCCGACTCCGGACTTACTAAAACGGTCCTCCCAACCGGACCCGGCGCAGGTAAAATGGGAAGCGGCTTCGGCTGGCAATGATCGAGTAACCGCAATTGACCGAATGGAGGATCGAATGGCGAAACCGAAGGCAACGTCGAAGGCTCGTCCGCCACCGAAGAATTACTCAGAAACGGATCCCTATTGGGTTCCGCCCTCGCCGGTGACGGGCACCCCGCCTAAGATTCGGGCCGGGGTCACGCAGAGCATCATCGGGTCCGGCGCTCTGCGCCGCGCCCGCCTTGGACGCGATTTAAAGTGGACGTAGCCCGATGGCGACTCTTCAGGAGCGGTTCGCCGCCATGTACGGAAAGCCGGCGCAGCCCGCGTCCGCGGTGCCGGAATCGCCTCTCGCGGGCGTAACCGCTGCGCCGTCTCTGTCGCAAACAGATCGCGTGGCAGCCACATACGCGTCTCGTCCCGCCGCGAACGCCCCGCCTGCCGCGCGTCTTACAGCTGAGCAGCAACGAGCCGCGCGTGACGCGACCTGGGGCCAGCTGACCGGGGTCCAGAAGTTCGCCCGATCATATGGAGGGCCGGAGACCAGCTTGACGATTCCTCAGGCCAGCCTGCCGCTGGCGGAGTACAAGCGGCGCACTGAGGCGGCTGGGGTCGATTTTGTTGTGGCCGCGAAGGTCTTGGACGCGCTGCTTGCCAACGATCCATCCGGCACCCCGGCCAACGCGAAGATCACGGACGTTGTTCGCGCGCGTGCTCAGGCGGTCGGCATCGATCCGGATGCAGCGCAAAAATGCGTTGCAGCGTTCTTGACGCTGGGCGACGAGCCGGCCAAGTAACAGATGCCCGGCGACCCAACCAACCCGAACGACCAGCCCGCGGACTCATCTTTCGGCCCGCCTGAGCCGGTGGCGGCAGCCGCAGCGTCGGACGTCACCGCGGCAGTGAAAGTGGCCTGGCTTGCCGATCACCCCAGAGCGCCGGAAGTACGGCACGTCGCCGCACACGCATCGGCCGTTGTCAGGCATCGGCGGAAGCGCGTCCATGCCGTGCAACGTAAGCCGCAGGGCTGACGCGAGGCAGTCATGGGAATGCCAGTTCTCGCGGAATGTCGACAGAGGCTCGAAATCAAGCCGGCGGCCCGGTCACGAGACTGGGATCTTGTAGACGGCGTACCGCCACTCCGAGCCGCAGGTCGCACCTCCGTCCGTCGCAGAGCGCGGGAGCGATTCAACCGCCGGTGCATTGGCCCGGTCTTTGCTCAATCATAGCCTGTAATTTTGCAAGGGGGTCAACTTGATCAGGACTGCAACGCTGCTCGCGCTTGCCGCATTGCCGACGCGCGCAGCGGGGATGATGAGATCGTTCAATGTGGGCGCGGTTGTCGTCCGGTCTTGCCGGCTCAGAACCGACGCAGACCCACTGCGGTTCTCCTGCTCGCGTAGTTCCCCCGCGCCGCAACTCGCGAGGACGCCAATGGTCACCCGCACGGCATCGAATCAACACAACGACCAAGTCGTGGAGGTCAATTTGACCGCCTTGTACTCAGACGCGATTCATGTCCGGTCAGTGCGTCCGCCCGAGCCAGGTCGTGTCGTCGGACTACAGCTTTACTTTCCGAACTTCAAAGAGGCAGTGGCGCCGCTCAGCATCGTGGCGGAAAGAACGTATGGAGCAAACCCAGGGTTTTGGGCTGAATTCGCCGGGAACGACGGCGCGAAAGACCGAATCCCTGCGTTGCTCGCCTTGCATCGTGAACGGCCCAATAGGAGCTGCCGACGGTTCCACACGCACCTCCAAGCAACCATCCGGCAACGAGGGCAGCCGCAATCAGACGGGCACGTCACGAACATCAGCCAGACCGGCGCGTTCGTGCGGCTCGAGTCGCTCCCTCCGAAAAGAGTTGTGGTCGAGCTTGATCTCGCGTACCCGGACGATGAAACGCCGTTTGCGGTGCTCGCTTTCGTTGTCCACGTTGCGCCGCAGCGCGGAATCGGCGTCCAATTTATCGGTGCGGCAGACGAGTTTCGGGCGCGCCTCGATCGCTATCTCGCGCAGCTCGAACAGATCTGAGGTGTCGGGGTGCGGGCGGCGAGGAAAGGCCGTTCGCTGTACGCGGACGGCCACAGCGTGCTCGTCTCATTTCGGCGCGCGATGAAGCCGGTGCTTTACGGCGGAGCGGCTGCAAGTATGGGAATGCCGCTTCTCGATCCGCGGCGGAGACGCAGCAGCTCCAAAGGCGCGAGTCCTGCATCTAACCTGCACCTCAAGTGACGACGCCCTTTTCCACCAGGTAGGCCACGAGGTCTTGTCGAAGCACGAGTGTCCCCTCGTGGAACGTCTGACCGAGAACGAACGTGACCCAGTTATGACCACGGCGACACGAAGACTGGCGCTGAGCGCTGGATGCCGACGCATCCCGTCCTCGCGGCGATGCTCGCCGAGTGGAAGATGCGCGGCTGGGCGGAGCAGCAAGAACGCCCTCCCGGGCCCGACGACTTGGTCGTGCCCCACCCGCAGCCGACGAATCGCGGGCCGCGCGTCGCGTTCGGCGGCGTGCGCTCGGATCACGACAGCTACAAGCGGCTGCGCATCGACGTGAACGCCCTCGGCTGGCGCCGCCGGCGCTTTCACGACCTGCGCAGGACGGGGATCACGCTCTATCGCGAGGACGGGGCCGAGAAGGACATTCTCCACCTCTGCACGCACGGCGCGCCAAGCTCCGACGTCATGGAGTTGTACACGTCGTTCGGCTGGGCGAAGCTCTGCGCCCAGGTGTGGCCGGTGAAGATCATGCGCAAGAAGTCAAACGCCCAGTCGTCGCCCCCTACGTCCTGACCTTTCGCGCTTCGTCGAGGCGCCGGGCCATCGCTCCGCAGCGTTCATCCTTGAGAAGGTTGCCCGTAGCTGCAAATACTAGGAACGAGGCTTCTAGGACGTTGTGAACGATCAACTTTGGCGGAAGAGGTGGCTGGCCGGCGGCGTGCGCCCCCAGAAGTCCCGCACCCGAATGCACGGCCGTCGATTCGCCTCGATATGCGAACGTGTAGAGTCCCTTCGTGATGGCGGTGCAGTCGGCGCGAGCCTTGAGCTTCTTCGGGAAGTGCGGCACTAACTTCGCCGATGCTAGCACCTCGACCCACGGCCGACCGTCTGACGTGAGCAGCGTTGCGCCTGCAGCGTGCATCTCTTGAAACCAGACGCGCGCCGCATCGCGAGCATCGTGAATCATTGCCGTCGTGCGGCTGTCAGCGTCGGGAAAGTGCTCGCGCGGTCCGCCCTCGGCGACCCAGACCAGATTGATCGCCAGTTCTGAGCCCATCCGCGCCACACCATAAGCCTCGGTCCACAAATCCGCCTTGACCAAGATCATGAACGCTTGGATGTTGGTCGCCCATCGCGCCAGTGACGCGAGCGCGTACCCCGCGGCGTTCCCGCTCGCCGCAGTAGGAAGTTGCTGACCGATGTCTCGCGCGACGTGCACGGCGTCGAGCAAGAGCGGATAGTGCGGGCCGTCCGGAATGGTCCGCAAGCTCGTGCGGCGGGCCTCGTCGAGTTCGTCGCTCAGCCTGCGCACCTCATTTCGAATCCTGCGCGCTTCCTCGACCGAGAACCTGACGTCGACGTCTGCCATGCCTGGAGCATCCCTGAACCAGCGCAGCTGCGCGGCCACGCGGGCCAGAATCGATCGAACGAAGCTCAAAGCAGTAAGGCGTCATTCACGGGTGCGCGGCGGGCTCGTTACAGTCCTCGTTACAGTCGCAGCGCGTCACCCTCTGAAAACTGAAGTGGAGGCGGCGGGAATCGAACCCGCGTCCGAAAGCACTCCCCTTTTTGGCTCTACATGCTTGTCCCGCGCTTTGTCGTCATCCGGCGGATCGAGCACGGGCCCCCTGCCCGCCGGACCATCTCCGAATGAATCTCGTCTTCCGCCGTCGGAGCGCCACGGAAGACCAGCCGACTTTTTTGGCGGGACTTGCCGGCGCCATCGGCTGGGCTCCGGGGTCCCGCGTGCTTAAGCCGTTTTAGGCGGCCAGCGCGAGCTCAACGTTGTCGTTGGCGTTTGTTGCGTTGCCCGTTTTTTGAAGAGGAACGGACGTCCCCTGCATGCGCCGAAAGGTTCGTTGCCCTCGTCGAAACCGGTTCGCCCCCATAGCGGACCTTGGCCACAACATAACCGGGCGGGGCGGCGCGTCAAGGCGGCGCGGCGCACATGCGCTCGCCCGCTCCCACATCGGCCTTTCTGGGGGCGGCTGCTAGCATGGCCGCATGGCCCAGAAAGCCTGGTTCGTGCACACGCTCATCTCCCTCTACGATTGGTACCTCAAGAACCGGGCGACCTTCGACGCGCTCGGCCTCTTCCTGGGCCTACATGGCGGAAGTGGACCGGATCATCTCCGACGCTCGCGAATCGGTGTTCATCGCCACCGACTTTCCCGGACACGGCTCCTGGCGCGACCGAGGTCGCTACGGCGCCTACGTGAAGGCGATCGAGAACCGGAAAGCGGAACGCGTCCGCCGCGGGCACCCGCTCAGCGTGCAAGTGCTCTGCCTCGACGCCAACGGCCGCGAGCGGGCGCTCGAGGATCGCTATCCTGAACCCCGCTGGAAGGAGTACGTGAAGAAGGGCGGATTCCAGCGCAGCCGCCGCCTGTACGAGGAGTTGGAAAACTGCCAGGTTTCCGAGTCGCGGCCGCAATTCCTCCAGCAGATGCTCGAACGCCAGCAGCGCGCGCTCGATTCCGACCTGCGCCTCGCCGACCGGTGGGAATATCCCGGCCTGATGCCGATGTATCTCTGGATCATCGACAGCGAAAAGGCCGTGTTCGCGATCCCCAGCTTCGGCGATCACATGACCGAGTACGCGTTCTATACGGAAGAAGCCGGACTGGTACAGGCGCTCATGTCCGTCTGGGCGCGGTATCTCGAGTCCGCCAAGCAGGTCAGCTCACAGCCCGTCCTGGTGAAGTCCGGATAGATCATCGACGGTGACCGGTCCGCACCGAAGAGCATCGGCCCCATGCAGGCTACCGCGTCGGCTGACTGCG
Organism: Deltaproteobacteria bacterium; assembly: GCA_005879505.1. GTDB lineage: Bacteria > Myxococcota > Myxococcia > Myxococcales > 40CM-4-68-19 > 40CM-4-68-19. The sequence goes on along the minus strand of VBKQ01000094.1, from coordinate 14,735 downwards.
ATGCGCTCGCGCCCGACGTCTTCGATGCGGACCGCGCCGCCCTTGCGAATCTCCTTTCCGCGCTCCCCAAGCGCACGCCTCGGTTCATTGCAAGGTTGATTCCATCGTTGGCCACTTGGCGCGACCCCGGGGCTCCCCTCTGAAGATCACACGTCGCAGCGGACGAGTGCCCTGCTCGCCGCGGACAATTTCGTTCCAAGGCGCACGATGGGAGCCGGAGTTGTCGGAGCCTCGCGAAGAGAAGCGCGGCCCACCCTCGGAATCCGGCACGCCACGGCCGGGACTTCTCCATGCCGCGAACCTACGAAGCAGTCGGAACGGCAGGGCGCGCAGACGAGATCGTCGGGCTGGCCGCGATCTTCTCGCTCTCCTCCCAGAGGCGGCTCGCTGCCGCATGATCGAGCGCGGCGCGTGGGGGCGCCTTCGCGCGCTGCCGCACGAAGTATGTTCCGGTGACATTTTCCAGAGAGGGGTCCGACGCAGCCCAGATCTGGGTGCGAGCGCCCTTCTCCTCGCCGATCAGGAACGGACGGGCGAGCCGGGTGAGCACTCCGTACCAGCCCGCATCCTGCATCGCGAACCCGCTCGCGATCGCTCCCGGGTGGACCGCGTTCGACGTCACTCCGCTTCCCTGCAAGCGCCGGGAGAGCTCGAATGCGAAGAGCAGATTCATCAGCTTGGTGTTGCAGTACTGCCGGATGCCGAGATAGCGGCGCTTCATCTGCAAGTCCGCGAAATCGATCCTTCCGCCGCGCGCCGCTTCGGAAGAGACGCTGACCACTCGCGCCGGAGCGCTTGCCCGCAGCAGATCCAGAAGCGCCGTGGTGAGCGTGAAGTAGGCCATGTGATTGAGGGCGAACGTGCGCTCCAGACCTTCGGCGGTGACCTGCCGCTGGCCGTATAGCGCGCCGGCGTTGTTCACCAGCACGTCGAGCCGCGCGTACCGGCCGCGGAACTCGGCCGCCGCCCGGCGCGCGTCCGCAATCAGCTGGAGATCGGCGCGGATGGCATCGGCGCCGAACTCTCGTTTGACGGCGTCAAGTTTCGCCGGATCGCGCCCGACCACGACGACCTTCGCGCCCATCCGGGCCAGCTCGCGGGCGGTGACGCGGCCGATCCCCGACGTGCCGCCGGTGATCAGCGCGATCTTCCCCTTCATCTGCGGCTCCGGCGCGCCCGGTCCATCTCGCGCTTCGCTTCGCGCTCCGCGATGTCCTCGCGCTTGTCCACGCCCGTCTTCCCCTTGCACACGCCGAGCTCGACCTTCACCCGGCCGTCCTTGAAGTACAGGCTGAGGGGAATCAGCGCGTATCCCGCCCTCTGCTGCTGCTCCTGCAGCTTGTCGATCTCCCGGCGGTGCAGCAGCAGCTTTCGCGTCCGCTTCGGGTCGTGGTTCTGCAGCGGTCCCGCCGGCTTGTAAGGGGGAATCTGCGCGTTCAGCAGCCACAGCTCGTGGCCCTTGGGGATCGCGTACGAGTCGGAAAGCTGCGCGCTTCCTTCCCGCAGGCTCTTCACCTCCGTCCCGGTGAGGGCGATTCCGCACTCGACCTTCCCTTCGACGTGGTACTCGAAGCGGGCCCGGCGGTTGGTCGTGATGACCTTGACGTGCTCCGCGCTCATCCCTGCTCGCAAAATCCGAACGGCGTAGCGGCCAGGCCGCCTGCCGCGGCCGCGCCGATCGCTCCGTTGTCGATCAGCCGGGTCTTGCCGGCAAACGCGGCGATGAGCAATCGCGAGGCCGCGTCCACTTTCTCGGGGCGCTGCAGCTCGACCGGATCGCGAACCTCGGCGTAGTCGACCCGCAGCCCGTCGGCGAGCAGCGTCTGTCGCGCGAGCTCCTCGAGCCGCGCCGGCTGGACCTCCCCGGCCTTGAACGCATTGCGAACGGCCTTGAGCGCCCTCCAGAGCGCCGTCGCCCGCGCGCGCTCGTCGGGCGAGAGGTAGGCGTTTCGGGACGACATCGCCAGCCCGTCGCTCTCGCGCATGATCGGCCGCCCGATCACCTCGACGCCGAGGTTCAGGTCGGCGTTCATGCGCCGGATCACGAGGAGCTGCTGGTAGTCCTTCTCCCCGAAGAAGGCACAGTCCGCGCGGCTGAGGGCGAAAAACTTGGTGACGATGGTGACCACGCCGCGAAAGTGCCCCGGCCGCTTCTCACCCTCGAGCGGGACGGCGAGCGGCCCCGGCTCCACCCAGGTCTGGAATCCCGGCGGGTACATCTCCTCGGGCCCCTTGGGCGCGAACACGAACGTAGCGCCCGCCTGCTCGCACTTGCGCAGGTCGCCTTCGATGTTCCTCGGATAACGCGACAGGTCCTCGGCGGGCCCGAACTGAGTCGGGTTCACGAAGATGGTCACCGCCACCGTGGGCGCGCGCAGCGCCGCCGCCTGGATCAGCGACTGGTGCCCCCCGTGCAGGTATCCCATGGTGGGCACCAGCGCGAGCTCGCCATCGGTGCGCGCTTCCTGGCAGGCGCGCCGGAAGTCGTGCGCGGTGGCGATCACCCCGACGCTCATTTACCGCTCGAATAGAGCTGCAGCACCGGCGCCGCTTTGGCCGGCTCCTTCTCGGAGGAGAAGCTGTGCTCCGGCCCCGGGAACACGCTGTGCTTGACCTCGTCGTTGTAACGGGTGACCGCCTCGCGGATCAGGACGCCGAGGTCCAAGTAGCGCTTGACGAACTTCGGCGAGAAGTCCGGATTCATCCCCAGCAGATCGTAGATGACCAGCACCTGGCCGTCGCAGCCGGCTCCGGCGCCGATTCCGATCACCGGAATGCTCAACGCGCGCGAGATCTCCGCCGACAGCTCGCTGGGCATCATCTCCAGGATCAGGGCGTAGCAGCCGGCCGCCTCGAGCGCCCTGGCATCGGCGAGTAACTTCTCCGCTTTCTCCTCCGTGCGCCCCTGGACGACGTAGCCACCGAGCTTGTGCACGGATTGCGGCGTCAGTCCGATGTGGCCCATCACGGGGACACCTGGCCGGACGATCCGGCGTACGACCTCGGCGTACTCGGCGCCGCCTTCGATCTTGACGCTCTCGCCCCCACCCTCGGCGATCAGGCGGACAGCGTTCTTCACCGCCTCGTCGGCGCTGCCTTGGTAACTGCCGAAAGGCATGTCGACGACCAGGTGCGCCCGCTGGATGCCGCGCTTCACGGCCGCGCAGTGATAGACCATCTGGTCCAGCGTCATAGGCGGTGAGCATCGCGATGCGCTCACCGGCCTGCTTCATCTTGCGGAGCGTATTGATGGTGACCTTTTTCAAGGTTCACCTCCGTTTCGCGTCTGTGACCCCGGCCCGGTTCGCTGGTTTGCGGTAGCCCACCTTCACGAAGGTTGAGCTCCGGACAGCCCGTCCCGAGGCAGATCTATCCTGCCAATAGAGGATATCATCGCCGTGCGCCGGCGCCACTCGGTCCCAAAGGCCGAAGATTCCACCGGGCAGAACCGGTTCAACCGGTTGAACTGAAGCGCCATGGGCCGGTCGTTCAGGCCCTGGTACCGAGCGGCTGGTAGTACTGCGTCCCCGCCTTGATGGACCCGAGGGCGCGGATCAACTCCTCGAAATCCCTGTCACTTTCGACGAAGTCGATGTCGCTGGTATTGATCACCAGGAGCGGCGTCTCGTCGTAGCGATGGAAGAAGTCGTTGTACGTCCGCGACAGCTCCGCCAGGTACTCGGCGTCGAACTTCCGCTCGAAGTCCCGCCCGCGCTTGCGGATCCGGGCCAAGAGCACGTCGAGCCGCGCCTGCAGGTAGATGACGAGGTCCGGCTTCATCACCCGCGGGCCGAGATGCTGGTAGACGCGCTCGTAGAGGGCCAGCTCGTTCGGGTCGAGCGTGATCGAGGCGAAGATCCGGTCTTTGGCGAAGAGGTAGTCGCTCACGGTGGCCTGCGAGAACAAGTCCTGCTGGAACAGCTCCTGCTGCTGCTTGAACCGGCTGAGCAGGAAGAAGAGCTGCGTCTGGAAGGCGTACTTGTTGCGGTCCTGGTAGAAGCTGGCGAGGAAGGGGTTCTCCTCGATGATCTCGAACACGCTCCGCGCGGCGAAGTGTTTCGCCAGCGCCCGCGTGAGCGCCGTCTTTCCCACGCCGATGGGCCCTTCGACGACGATGTAGCGCTGCTTCAGCTCCACGGCGGGCGGAGATCAGCACAGAATCGCACCCGGTTGCAGCATTGACATTTTTTTCCGGATCGGATTTGCGCGCGCCCGGCGGAGACCGCATCCTGTGGCGGCCATGGACACGCACCGGATCGACAATCCGTACAGCGGGGAGATCGTCGCAGAGCGCCGTCTGCTCGCGCCGTCCGAAGTCGAAGGGGTCGTCACCCGCGCGTTCCGCGCCCACAAGGCGTGGGCGAAGACGGCCGTCGCCGATCGCGTGGCGCTCTGCGAGCGCTTCTGCGAGGAGTTCGAGAAAGACGGCGAGCGCATCGCCCGCGAGGTCACGCTGCAGATGGGCAAGCCCCTCGCCCAGGCCCGCGGCGAAGTGAAGACCACCCTGCACCGGGCGCGCACGATGATGTCGCTCGCGCCCGACGCGCTTCGAGACGATCCGTTGCCGCCCGTGCCGGGATTCATCCGCTTCGTCCGCCAAGAGCCCGTGGGAGTGGTGCTCGACATCAGCGCCTGGAACTATCCGCTCCTGATCACGGTCAACGTTCTTGTCCCGGCGGTGCTGGCGGGCAACGCGGTGATCCTGAAGCACGCCAATCGCACCGCTCTCTGCGGCGACGCATTCGCGCGAGCTTTCGAGCGCGCCGGCGCGCCGGAAAACCTGGTCACCGCCATCGACGCGAGCCACGACACCTGCGCGCAGATCATCGCCCGACCGGAGATCGGATACGTGAGCTTCACCGGCTCGGTGCGCGGCGGCCACGAAGTCTATCGCGAGGGCGCCAAGCGCTTCATCGACGTCGGGCTCGAGCTCGGCGGCAAGGACCCGGCCTACGTCGCGCCCGACGCGGACCTCGGCCACGCAGTAGCGAACATCGTCGACGGCGCGTTCTACAACGCCGGGCAGAGCTGCTGTGGCATCGAGCGCATCTACGTGCACGCCTCGATTCACGACCGGTTCGTGCAAGCGGCCCTCGCCGAGATCCGCAAGTACAGGCTCGGCGATCCGCTGGACGGCACGACGACGATGGGACCGATGGCCCAGGCGGACGCGCCGCGCAAGCTCACCACCCAGCTGGAGGAGGCGCGGGCGAAAGGCGGCCGCGTGCTCTGCGGCGGCAAGCCGGTGCACGACGCGGCGGGCCGCGGGCGCTTCTTCGACCCCTGCCTGGTTGCCGACGCGAACCACTCGATGCACGGCCTGATGGTCGAGGAGAGCTTCGGCCCCATCGTAGGCGTGCAGAAGGTCGCTGACGACGACGAGGCGGTGCGGCTGATGAACGACAGCCCTTACGGACTGACGGCGGCGATCTGGACGCGAGATCAGGAGCGCGCCTTCCGCATCGGGGCGCAGATCGAGACCGGCACGTTCTTCATGAACCGCTGCGACTACCTGGATCCGCTGCTGCCCTGGACCGGGGTGAAGGACACCGGCAAGGGGATGTCGCTCTCGAAGTACGGCTTCCTGCCGCTCACGCGGCGCAAGTCGTTCCACTTGCGCACGCAGACGTAGCGCCCGAATCCGGGCGCTCGTCCAGCCATCGGAGGGAACATGCCACTCGTCCGCGTCGCCCTGCGCAAGGGCAAGAACCCCGAGTACCGCCGTGCCCTCTCGGCCTCGATCCACCGCGCGATGGTGGAGACGATCAAGGTCCCCGAGCAGGACAAGTTCCAGATCATCACCGAGCACGACGATTCCGCTCTGATCTACGACCCGTCCTATCTGGGTATCTCGCGAACCGACGATGTCGTCCTGATCCAGATCACCCTCAACGCCGGCCGCACGCTGGAGGCCAAGAAGGCGCTCTACGCGCGCATCGCAGAGCTCGTGCGCGAATCGCCAGGCGTCCGTCCGGAGGACGTCTTCGTCAGCCTGGTCGAGGTGGCGAAAGAGAACTGGTCCTTCGGAAACGGTATCGCGCAGTACGCGACCTGACGACCACCCGTTACAGCGCGCGCTCCAGGGACGCGAACTCCTCCACCGTGAGCGTCTCGCCCCGGCGATGCGGATCGATCCCGGTTTTTTCCAGCGCCTCGCGTGCCCCCGGCATCGACTTCAGGGCGTTCCAGAGCGTCTTGCGGCGATGCGAGAACGCCGCCTTCACCAGAGCGCGGAACCGGGCCTCGTCCCGCACTTCGGCCCGGGGCGTGTCGAGAAACTCCAGCACCAGCGCGGCGCTCTCCACTTCGGGCGGCGGCGTGAACGCATGACGCGGCACCGAGAGCTCGAGCCTCGGGTGCGCGACGTGCTGGAGCAGCACTGAGAGCAGACCGTACTCCCGCCCGCCGGGCAGCGCCGCGATCCGCTCCGCGACTTCACGCTGCAGGACCAGCACCGCCCGCCGCAGGGCCTCGCGCTGGTCGAGCAGGTGGAACAGGATCGGCGAGCTCAGATGGTATGGAAGGTTTCCGCAGACCACTACGCGCTGACCTGCGCGCGCGGCAACGGCCCGCAGGTCGAAGCTCTTCGCATCTGCCTCCGCGACCTCCGCGTGCGGCAGCTCGGCGCGCAGGATGGGAACCAGCTCGCGATCCCGCTCAACCGCGACCACATGCGCTCCCGTTGCTGCCAACGCGTGCGTGAGGTGGCCGAGCCCGGCCCCCAGCTCGACCACCCAGTCGCCTGGGCGCAACCGCGCCAGCGCCGCCAGCGAGGAGAGCAGCCGCTCGTCTGCGAGGAAATTCTGCCCCCACTCCTTCTTGGGGCGCAATCCGTGGCGGCGGAGCAGCTCGGCGGGTTTCACAGCCGCCATCCCGGCTCCGCCGACATCGCGGGGTCGGCGCGCTCGCCGCGCCGCAGCCGGTGAGCGCCTGCGATCGCGATCATCGCGCCGTTGTCGGTGCACAGCCGCGGTTCGGGCAAGAAGAGTGAAATCCCTTCGGCCGCGCAACGTTCCGCCGCCAGCTGCCGCAGCCGCGAGTTCGCGGCCACCCCTCCGCAGATCACCAGCGCCGGTAAGCGGGCGTGCCGCGCCGCGCGTACCGCCCGAAGCGTGAGCGCATCGCACACCGCTTCCTGGAACGACGCGCAGAGATCCGCCAGCGACCGTCCGGAAGGGACGCCGTGCTCCCGCACGTGAGTGAGCACCGCGGTCTTCAGGCCGCTGAAGGAGAAGTCGAATGCCGCGCGCGAGCGGCGCGAGAGCCCGCGAGGAAAGTCGATCTCCTCCGGATTGCCGGAGCGCGCGAGCTGGTCGATGTGCGCCCCGCCCGGGTACGGCAGACCGAGCAGCTTGGCCACTTTGTCGAAAGCCTCGCCCGCGGCGTCGTCGAGAGTGTGGCCGAGAGCACGGTACTCGCCCGGCGCCCGGACCTCGTACAGCGAAGTGTGGCCTCCGGAGACGACGAGTCCGAGCCAGGGCGGCGCCGGCGCGCGCTCGGAAAGCAGCACCGCCATCAGATGCCCTTCGATGTGGTTGACGCCGACCAGCGGAATCCTCGCGGCTGCGGCAAGCGATTTCGCTACCTGGACGCCGACGAGCAAGGCTCCCACCAGCCCGGGGCCGCGCGTGACCGAGATCCCGTCCAGGCCACGCAGCTCGCACCCCGCTTTCCTCAGCGCCTCGTCCAGCACGGGCAGCACCCGCTGCAGATGGTCGCGCGAGGCCAGCTCCGGCACCACGCCGCCCCACTTCTCGTGCACGTCCTTCTGCGTGTGCACGACGTCCGACAGCACGCTGCCGCGCAGGCCCTCGCCCGTCTCCACCACCGCGGCGGCGGTTTCGTCGCAGCTCGTTTCCAGGCCGAGGACGCGCATCTCCAGTCTCATGACGTGTACAGCCTAAGGAAGTGGCCGCAAACCCGCACCTCCGTGCGGGAGCGGCTATCCCCCGAGGTGCGCGAGAATGACCTTCACGTCCTTCGCGAATCCGCTGGAAGGCTCGAGCTCGAGAAATCGTCGGTAGGCCTTGCTCGCGTCCGCCCTCCGCCCGAGCGAATGATAGGCGGTGCCGAGCAGCAGCTGTGCGCGCGCGCTGCCCGGATCGAGGCGGGCAGCGGACTCGAGCGGCTCGATGGCGCTGCGCGGCCGGTCGGACTCGAGATAGGCATCCCCCAGCGCCACCAGGACAGGCGCCGACTGCGGCCGCACGGCGAGCGCCTTCCGGTATTCAGCAGCGACGGCCGCGTACTTGCCTTGCCGGAACAGGTCGTTCCCGCGCGCCACCGCGTCGGTGTACCCGGCGACCGATTCCCCTGGCCCGGGTGCGGCGGTCGCGGTGCCTGCCAGCCAGGGTGAATCCTGCCTCTCGGTGCGAGGCTGTGGACGCAGCACCCACCCGAGCGTCACCGCGGCGGCGGCGGCCACCAGCCACTTCCAGCGCTGCCGCGCCAAGGCGCGTACGGAGGGTCCCAACTCGGGCGGAGGCGTCGTCGCCACCACGGGCGCGATGGGCGGCGTTTCCGATGCCTCGACCGCGCGCAATCGCGCGAGCGGTGCGTCCGGCGCGAACCCTCTGGCCGCGTCTCCCGCGGCCGCCGAGATGCGCCGCAGATCGCCCAGGGAGTCCGCCTCGGAACGGGCGGGAAGCGCCACCACCTGATGGAGGCGCAGCGGCTCGCCCGATGCGATCCTGGCGCGAGCCTGTTCCATTTCGCGCCGGAGCCGCTCCCGCCGCATCCCCCGGATGGCCGGGAAGTTCACGATGCGCGGAACGGAGGGCTCCGCGGCCACCGGCAGGGGCGATGCGGATACCCACTGCTGCAGCGACGCGGGTCGCGACACGGGACGGAGGATCCCCTCCCGCATCAAGCGCTCGACGGCGGCCATGGTCGCAAGATCGTCCGTCGGGGAGAGATCGATGGCCGCCCGCAGCGTCCGTACCCCATCGAAGTTGCGCAAGACCCCATTCAGGTCATCGGGCAGATCTGCGAGGCGAGCTTCAAGGCGGACGACGTCCACTGCCAACTGGCTCTCGAGTGGAGTCTCCTGCGCCATGCGGCTCAGCTCGTCCACCCGCCGCATCGATTCCATCAGCGCCGCCTGCGTGCCACCGTGGATGCGCTGTTCGCGAGCGGCTCCGGAGAAGTCGACGCGAAACTCGCCGCTCTCCCAGGTCATCAGCCGCCAGAAAGCGGCGTCCCCCCCGAGTGGTCCCAGCTCCGCGTCGATCACCTGCCCGTCGCGCACCCAGACCCGAGCGAGCTGGCCGGCGCGCTCGCAGCGCACCACCGCGCTCTTCCTCCAGGTCTCGATCCACTGGAACACGTCCAAGAGCCCGAAGTCGCGCACCGAGCCCGTCAAGCCCGCCGGAACGGCCGGATCGGAGAAGCGGCGTCGCTCGAGCAAGTGCTGCACGCGCTGCACGATCTCCTTCAGCAGGATCGGCCTGACCAGGTAGTCGTCCGCGCCCGCCTCGATCGCTTGCGCTCTTGCCGCCGGGCCGGCATCGGTCCCGAGCACGAGGACCACCATCCCCGCCAGCCGCTCTTCCGCCCGCGCTGCGCGGCAGAGCGCCAGACCATCGGGCGCAGGCAGGGCTGCGTCGAGCATCATCGCCTGCGGGAGCGCGCCAGCGAGCGCGCGCATGGCCTCCTCGCCGGTCGCCGCCGGAATCACCGTGAATCCCGCCCGGCGCAGCGCCATCCCGACCAGCCGCAAGCTGCGCGGGTCGGCGTCCGCGACCAGCACGATCTCCTTCGCCATCAGCTCTTCCGCTTCCCGAAGAGCAGGCCGGAAAGCACGCCGCCGCCCTTCGCCGGCTGCTTGCGGCGCTGCTCGATCAGGCGCAGCTCGAGGGCTGCGTCCTGATGCCGCGGATCGATCTCCAGCGCCTTGCGGAATGCATCGACAGCGGACTCGGGATCCTTGGTCCGCCAGAGCACTCCCGCGACGTAGTAGGTGCGCGCGGTGGCGCCGTGGGCGCGCAGCGCACGGTTGATCAGCGTCATCGCTTCCTCCTTGGTCCCGTCCGAGGCCTTCGGATCGCTCACCAGGCACCACGCCAGCGCCGCCAACCCGTCGCCAGTCGCATCGAGATCCACGGCCCGGCGCAACTTGCTCAGCGCCTCCGGGAAGTCGCGCTTCTTCAGCAGCACCTCCCCCATCTTCAGCAGGATGGACGCCTCCTCTTTCTTGGAGCCGCCGCGTCCGCCCGACTTCAGCGACCCATCGTACCGGGCCCGCACGTCGGGCGTGGCGATCTCCTCGTACGCTTCCTTGAGCAGCGCAAACAACGTCTGCAGCTCTGCCTGCAGCGGCGCGAATGCTGGAGATGTCGCGCGATCGGGATGGAAACGCTTCGCCGCCTCGAGGTACGCGTTGCGGATGGCGTCGCTGGTCGCGTTGGCCTCGACGCCGAGGCGCGCGTATGCATTCTGCCCCGGCGCGAGACGGAGGCGCGAGCGCACGTCGTCAGCGAAGCGCTGATCGTCCGCGGAGAGCTCCTGTTTCGCGTTCGCCGCAGGGTACTTCGGGGTGATCTCCACCGCGCCCTCGATCCCGGGGCGCGACGGCATCGCCCCGAGATTCCGGATCCCGCGCGCGAGCATCTTCTTGCGCATCTCGCGCGCTCGCGAGTCCTCGCTTCCGGCCGTGCTCTCGAAGCTCTGTCCGTCGGGCTGCGCGCCCGAGGACCCGCGCGCGTTTCCAGCAGGAAGATCGAGCTCCAGCTCCTCCTCCTCATCCGCAGGCGCCTCGGAGGTCTGCTGCGCGTCATCGAGCGACAAGGCATCGAGTCGGGCGATGGCCTCCCGCTCGTCGAGGCGCTTCTGCCGTTCCGGAGGCGCCGGTGCCAGCGCCAGGTCCTCGTCGGGCGTGGAAGGGAGGTCATCGGCCGGCTGCGCCTGCGATCCGGGCTGCGGCTCCACCGCGCCGGCGAGCAGCAGGGCGACCAGCACCGCCTCCGCGCGCGTCGGTTCGAGCTGTGAGGCACGGACGAAATCGGCCAGGTGCCGCGGCAGCGCGAGCAGCGCGGCCGCGCGGCGATCCATCGGGGCGAGCGCGATGCGACCCTGCAGATCGGCCCAGTCCACCGCGAGTCGCACCGGATGATCGCCGAGCCACCCGATCACCTTCGCTCGACGTGGCGCGTGCTGTTCGCGTTCGAGCGCGTCGACGATGCATCCCACCGGAGCGAGCAGCACCTCGCGCGCCCAGGCCGGAGGTGGCTCCCAGCCGCGCCAGTCGTACTTGCCGTCGGTGAGCGAAAGCAGCGTGAGCAGATTCGTCGTGTGTTGCGCGGCGAGGGCCGAGTGCAGCTGATCGGGCGTCAACAGCCCGCGCGCGACGAGCACCTCACCGTGCCGCTTGCCCGTCTTGATCGCCTCCTCGCGGCTCGAGTCGATGTCGAGCGCGTTCACCCAGTCGTTGGCGAGCAGGACATGGGCCAGCGTCTGGCCGCCGGGAAACGGCGCTGTGCCGCACATCTCGCCGGCGCGAAAAAAGATCCGGATTTCCTGAGCCTGTGGTGTCTCCAACCAGAGGGTGCCACTGGCGCGCGATCGGAAGACCGCTGCCACCAGCTCCGGCGCGCTCGTCTCGGCCAATTCTCCCTGAGCGAGCGAGGGCAGGAGCTCGAACGTATCCACGCCGCTATCCTACCCCGAAATTCCGAGGGTTTGCGTCGTATGAATTTGTCGCAGGGCCTCGTACACCGCGATGCCCGCGCAGGTGGAAAGATTGAGGCTTCGCGCGCTCGGCTCCGGAATCATCGGCACGCGCACCTGGCGGCCGGGAAAACGATCCAGCAGCTTCTGTGGGAGCCCGCCCACCTCGTCGCCGAGGACCAGGTAATCGCCCGGTGAGAACCGCGCCTCCCACAGGCTGGTCCCGCCGTGTCCGGTGAACAGGTGCAGCCGCATGGCGCCGACGGCTTGAACCTCGAGCAGCTCGTCGAAGGAGCTCCAGGTGGCGGCGTGGACCTTGTCCCAATAGTCGAGGCCGGCGCGCCGCAAGTCCTTGTCATCGATCCGGAACCCGAGCGGGGCGACGAGATGCAGCCGCGAGGCGGTCACCGCGCACAGGCGGGCCACGTTGCCGGTGTTGGGCGGGATCTTCGGCTCGACCAGGACGACGTTCAACCGCGCCGTTCCCGCATCGAGAAACAGTCCTTGTGCCGCAGGCTTCTGCACGGTATTCGGTTCCGTCATGGCGGGGATCGCGATCATCGCCAATCCGAACGCTCGCCGCAACCGCGAGTGGCCGCTCGCCGCCCAGCAGTTGCGCAAGGCCGCGCCAGGGGCGGAGATCCTGGAGACGCGCAGTCCCGAGGAGCTGGCGGGCGTGGCCAAAGCCGTGAAGGCGGACCGCCCGCGGGTGATAGCCATCGCCGGCGGCGACGGCACCGTCACGCACACGGTCACCGCTCTCGCCAGCGCGCTGGGCAACGATCTCCCGCCGCTCGCGCTGCTCGGCGGAGGGGCTTACGACTCGCTCGCGCCGCTCGGCGGCAAGGGAGGCGCCGAGGATCGGCTCCGGCGCCTCTCCGAGGCGCTCGCCTCCGGAACGGAGCTGCAAGTCGAGCAGCGCGATACGTTGCGCGTGGAAGGACGCTGCGGCTTCCGCTTCGGCGTCGGGCTGCCGGTGCGATTCATCGAGGCGATCTATGCGACCGGGAGCTCAGGCCCGCTCGCCAGCACCCGCCTGCTCGCGCGCGCGCTCTGGTCTTCGATCAAATTCGGCCCGTTCGCGCGCAAGCTTTACGCTCCGATGGACCTGCGCGTCCAGCTCGACGGCGAGGAATGGCCTCGCATCGAGATCTACGGGCTGGTCTGCTCCTCGGTCGCCGAGGCAGGCCTCCACCTCCGCCCGTTCCGGCGCGCGACCGAGCAGCCCGGTGCGTTCCAGGTGCTCGGTCTCACCGCCGGCCCGAGGCAGTTTGCGCTCGAGCTGCCGCGGCTGCTGCTCGGGCTGCCGGCGCGGCGCGATCGGCTGCTCGAGGGCGTGGGAGAAAAGCTGGAGCTGTCGGCGCGCGCGCCGCTCCCCTGGCTGCTCGATGGCGAGATCTATTCGAGCCGAAGCGGGCGGCTCACCGTCGGTCTCGGTCCCCGGGTATCCCTCGTACGCACATGATCCTGCGGAATTCCCGGACCGGCGCGGCGCTCGCCGTTCGCGTCGAGCGGGCCTCCACCGTGCTCGGGCGCACGCGCGGGCTGCTCGGCCGGAGCGGGCTGCCGCAGGGCGAGGCGCTGCTCCTCGAGCCGTGCGCGTCGATCCACACCCTCTTCATGCGGTTCCCGATCGACGCGGTATTTCTCTCCCGCGAGCTGCTCGTCGTGCGCGCGATCTCCGCCCTGCGCCCCTGGCGCGCCACCCGCTTCCATCGAGGCGCCGCCATGGCCGTGGAGCTGCCGGAGGGCACGCTGGCGCGGACCGGAACGCGCGAGGGAGACCTCCTCGAGCTCGAAGTTTGACCTTTCCTCGGGCTTTGTTAGCGTCCGATCGCCGCGCCAGGCTCGCCTCCGCTCCTCCCAGCTGGCTGCAGGCCCTCCGCCGCAAACTCTTGTTGATCACGGCCTGGGTGACACTCACCGTGCTGCTCTGGCCCGCGCTCATCGGCCGCGACATCCTCGGCTTTCGCGACATGCTCCACAACTACGCTCCCATGCGGGAGCTGTTCTGGCAGGGCCAGATCTCGCTCTGGAACGATCGCGGGTTCGGCGGAAGCAGCATCCTCGCGGACCTCGTGCAGCAGCCGTTCTATCTCGGGCAGCTCCTGATGCGCGCCATCCACGCTCCGGCCTGGCCGGGCATTTCCATCCGGCTCTGGATCCACGAGGTGCTCGGAATGGCCGCCATCTGGCGGCTGCTGCGCCGCTTCGTCCCACCAGACGCGGCGGGAATCGGAACAGTGGCTTTCGGGCTCTGCGGCTTTTCCCTCGCCAACTTCTCCAATCCGCAGTGGGTCTGCGCGCAGATGTGGGCGCCGACCGTGCTGCTCGCCGCCGATGCCTGGGCGGTCGAGGGTGGGTTCGCGCGCGGATGCCTCCTCGCCGTCTGCCTTCCCCAACCGTTGCTGGCCGGAGATCCACTGCTCTGCGCACTGCTCGGGCTGACCTCCGCCGCGTGGGTGGTGGACCGCCGGACGCGCCCGTTCTCGCGGATCGCAGCGGAAGGAGCGCTCATCGTCGCCGCCGCCGCCGTCATCGTCTCGCCGCAGCTCGTCGCCACGCTCCGCGCGCTTCCCTCGTTCGCGCGGAGCGTCGGGCTGCCGCGGAGCGTGCGCGAGCAATGGTCGCTGCACCCGGCACGGATCGCGGAGCTGTTCGTGCCGCGCATGTTCGGGCCGTTGTTCAACGATGGCTTCTGGGGACAGTTCACCGTCTCGCCGCCCTGGCAGCGCAACTACATCCACTCCATCTACGCGGGCGCGATCGGTCCCGCCCTGGTCGCGACCGCCGTCTGGAAACAGAGGCGCAATGCCCTGCCCTGGGTGCTGCTTGCCTGCGTAACCTTGATGCTTTCCCTGGGCGACTCCTTCTTCCATCTCTATGGGCGGCTTGGCGACTGGATCCCGCCGCTGGCGGTATTCCGCTACCCGCAGCGCATCGTCGCGCTGTTCGCGATCGCCTGGGCGGCGCTGCTTGCACTCGGCGCCGCCGGGATCGGAGAATTGCCGCGCTCGCGCCGGCTGGCCCTCGGGGCTGCTTCGTTCGCACTTGGATTCGCCGCTCTCGCG
>VBKQ01000302.1 GCA_005879505.1 Deltaproteobacteria bacterium | reverse complement strand
AAGGCTTCTTCCCCAGCTGCACCAGGGGCTTCTGCCCCCGCGGCACCGCCGTCATGTTCGCGATCGCCACCCGGTCGGCGATGTTCTGGGCGATGCGCGTCAGCGCCTGCGCCTCGGGCAGTCCGGGGTCGGCCGCGACGACCGGGCGGCCGTCGTCGCTGCCGATCCGGATGGCCGGATTGATCGGCACGCGGCCGAGGAACGGCACCCCGAGCTTGCCCGCCGCCTGCTCCGCGCCCCCCTTCGAGAAGATGTCCGTCTCCTGATGACAATGCGGGCAGACGAACCCGCTCATGTTCTCCACGAATCCGAGCACAGGGATGTTCACCTTGTCGAACATCGTCTTCGCCTTGATGGCGTCGGCCAGGGCGACGTCCTGGGGCGTGGTCACCACCACCGCCCCCGCGACGCTGACTTGCTGGGCGATGGTCAGCTGGATGTCGCCAGTGCCGGGCGGGAGGTCGAGGATCAGGTAGTCCAGGTCGCCCCAGCGCACGTCGCGAAGCAGCTGCACCAAGGCGCCGTGCAGCATCGGTCCGCGCCAGATCATCGCCTGGTCGGGATCGACGAAGAACCCGATGCTGATCACCTTCACGCCGAACGCCGTGAGCGGAAGGACGCTCTTGCCGTCGTCGCTCGTCGGCCGGGCGCCGAACAAGCCCATCATCAACGGCATCGAGGGACCGTAGATGTCGGCGTCCAACAGCCCTACTTTGCAGCCGAGATTGGCTAGCGCGACCGCGACGTTCGCCGAGACGGTGCTCTTGCCGACCCCGCCCTTGCCGGAGCCCACCAGCACCACGTTCTTCACCGAGGGAACGAGGTCGTTCGGGTTGTTCTGCTTTCCCGGCGAAGGCCGCACGTTGGCGCCGAAGGCCACCTCCATGCGCGGAAGCTGCAAGGGCGAAAGCATCGCCCGCACCGCCTCCTCGATCCGCGGCTTGTGCGGGGAGGCCGGCGTGGGCAGCTCGACGCGCACGCGCACGCCGCCGCCGTCGAGGATCTCCGGCTGCTTGAAGTACCCCAGCTCGGACATCGTCCGGCCGGACGAGGGGTCCTTGAGGTCCTTGAGCGCCGAGAGAACCTGTTCCGCCGTCACCGTCATAGGGCGCGGGAATGTGCGCGGCAGCGGGGGTCAAGTCAAGGCAAGTGCCGCAGCGGCCGCCCTGGCCGTTCCTTCGTGCGCTTGCCGTTGTCGAGCACGATCTTCCCGTTCACCACCACGTAGGGGATTCCCTCCGGGTAGGCCATCGGCTTCTCGAAAGTGGCGGTATCGCGCACCGTGGCCGGATCGAAAGCGACCAGATCCGCTTTCATGCCCACGCGGATGAGCCCGCGGTCCTGCAGGCCGAGCCGCCGCGCAGGGAGCGAGGTCATCTTCCGCACCGCCTCTTCCATGCTGAAGAGACGCTCGTCGCGCGCGTAGTGCCCGAGGATCCGGGCCGTGCTGGCGAAGGCGCGCGGATGCGCGCTCCCTTCGGCGGCGAACGGCCCGTCGATCGCCATCGCGCCGGCATCGGTGTCCATCGCCACCCAGGGCTGGGAAAGCGCCAGCTTCACATCGTCCTCGTTCAGGCCGAATCGTGCCACGCCGACCTTCGCACGGTCCATCTCGACGAGGTCGACCAGCGCTTCTGCCGCCGGCTTTCCGAGCTCGCGCGCCACGGCATCCAGCCGCTTTCCGGAGAACCGCCGGACCTCGGCAGTGACAGCGGAGAGGATGACGATGTCCTCAGCATGCAGATCGGGTTCGATCTCTCTGATCATCCTCGACCGCTGCTCAGGGTCACGGATGCGCGCGAGCATGGCGTCCACCCCGCCCTCCTGGGCCCAGTCGGGAATCGTGGCGTGAAGCGCGTTCGCACTGGCGATCCAAGGGTAGACATCCGCCGTGACGTCGATGCCGCTTCGTCGATCGCATCGCCGATTCTCGTCGACTCGCTGCGCAGGTGGGTCGCGTAGAATCCCCCATGCTTCGCCGCCGTCTTGGCGAGCGCGATCAGCTCCGCCGTCTGCGCAAAGCTCCCCGGCTGGTAGATCAGGGCGCTCGAGACCCCGAACGCTCCCTGCCGCATGGCGGTGTCGACGAGCTTCTGCATCCGCGCGAGCTGCTTCGCGTCCGGTTGCACGTCGTTGAAGCCGAGCACGATTCCGCGCACTTGGCCGGCGCCGACGAGTATCGCCTCGTTGATGCTAGGTCTCGCCCTCCGCAGGCGCTCGAAGTAACCGGACAGGTCCTTCCAGTCGATCTTCAGCCGGTATTTCCGCAACCACGTCCGGCGCTCGTGGATCCAGGCGGCATTCGTCGGGGCGGGCGAGACGCCTTCGCCGGTGAGCTCGGTGGTGATCCCCTGCCGTACCTTCGATTCCTCTCGCGGATCGATCAGCGCGTTCAGCTCGCTCTGGCCGAGCAGGTCGATGAATCCGGGCGCGAGCGCGAGATCCTTGAGCTGGATCCGCCGCCGGGCCTTGCCCCGGGAGAGATCGCCCACCGCGGCGATGGCATCGCCGCGGATGCCGACGTCGGCGCGAAACCATGGAGCCCCGGTGCCGTCCATCACGCGTCCGCCGGAGAGGATCAGGTCGAAGACGGCCGCACAGAGGAGCGCGATCATGCCTGCGGCGCCACCACCACCATGCCCTCCTCGCCCTCGGCGCCGTCGACCACCGCGCGGACCGGCAGCGCCTGCCGGGCGAGGGTCGCAAGCTCCAGCAGCGGGCCGGTCACCTCGCTCGCCGTGTAATGGCAGCTCGGCGGAGTGCCGGCCCGGGCGCCCAGGCCGCTCGCGCAGAGGAACGAGGGAAGCAGCATCCGCTCCGCCATGTTCGAGTCCAGCGCGCCGCGGCGTTCCAGGAAGCGCGACAGCCGCTCCGCCAGGCGATCTCCCTGCTCCGGCCCGACCAGCGCCGGCGCCTGTCCCAGGGCGGAGACCGTCACTACGCTGTTCTCGAACTCCGCCGTCGCGGTGATCGCCCAGCGGCTTCGCGCGGGCGAGGAAGGCGGCAAGGGCAGCGGGACCCGTTCCGCCTCGGCGATCACACCGCGGCGGCGCATCGCGCGGACCACGCGCTCGGCGGCGTCCTGCGCCGCCTCGTGCCGGCCGCCCCCGACCGCTGCAACCACGGTTACCTGGCGCAGGAGCCCGCGGTGCACCGCGCGCAGCGGGGTGAGCGCTGGGGCCGGATCGAGCGAGGCGACGATCTCGCCCTCGTCGCTTCCGAAGCCCGCGTGCGTCAGCTCCAGCGCGATCTTCAGGCCGAATTGCGCCGCGAACGGTGCCCAGCCGAGCCGCAGATCGTGGAACGTGGGCGCGCCGTCGCTGTGGTTGGGTCCCCGCAGCCGCAGCTCGGAAGGCTTTCCGAGCAGCGCGAGCGGCCAGGACAGGGTCCAGAGTGCGCGGGCCACCGCGCCCGGATAGGGGAGGTCGAGCACGTGTACGCCGGCGCGCGGGTGTGGAAGCGTCACCTCCACCTCGCCGGTGCCCGAGAGCGGGTCCTGCGCCTCGTCCGCGTCGCCGCCGAGCTTCACGGCCGCCAGCGCGAGCGCGAGATCCGCGTCGCGAAGCGGCCCGCGCAGCCGAAGCGGAACGCCAGTCGCCAGCGCGAGACCGATCGCCCCGTCGAGCACCGCCTGCGCCGGACGTTCACCGACCTCTATCCCGCTGCGCATCCGGCCGGACTCTATCGCGCCCTGCGCAATGGACAAGGCATCAGGCGGGCCTCCCGTCCACCAGGATGTTGCGCAGACCAGCGGAGCGCGCGGCTTCGACGGCGGCGCTCACCTCCTGCGCGGTGACGCCGCGAGCGATCACCGGGAAGCGCTCGGCGCGATACACCGGCCGGTATTGCGAGAGCACATTGATGCAAATCGCGGGTGAAACCGCGGCGATGAGCGGCATCAGCTTGTCGGGTGAGGCGACCGCGCCGGGGAGGACCAGGTGGCGGACGATCACTTCGGCCTGACGGTGCATCTCGCGGAGCGAGCGCTCGAGAGCGGCGGTGTACCGTTTGCAACCGGAGAGCTCATACGCAGCCGCATCGTCTCCGTACTTCGCGTCCGGGAGATAGACGTCCACCACGCCCTCCAGCAGCCTGAGCGCCTCGAGGCTTTCGTACCCGCCGCAGTTCCATACGACCGGCAACGACCAGCCATGCTCGGCCGCCACCGCGAGCCCTTCGAGCAGCACGGGGAGGACGTGCGTGGGCGTGACGAAGTTGGCGTTTGCCGCGCCGGACCTCTCCAGATCGACGAGCAGCGCAGCCAGCTGATCCGGGGAGGTGCGCACCGCGCCGCGACGCTCGAGCGAGAACTGCCAGGTCTCGCAGGTCTGGCAAGAAAGATTGCAGCCGGCGATCAGGATCAATCCGGAAGGGACGAGCTGCGGCTCCTCTCCGTAATGGACGCCGGCCCCGGCCAGCGAGAGTCCGTCGTCCTCCTGGCAGATCCCGGCGGGTCCGTGCCTGCGGTCGACACCGCAATAGTGCGCGCAGAGGTCGCAGCGCGCGTAGTGGCGCCTGGCCTCGGCGGCGCGCAGCCGCAGCTCGCGCGCCGACAGCTTCACACCGGCCTCATCTGCCCGCGCGGCACCACCAGCAGCGCGCCGCCGGAGATGCACAGGTCCTGTCCGATGCAGTGCGAGGAAGCATCACTCGCCAGCCAGAGCACTGCATTGACGACGTCGTCTACTTCCGCCACGCGCTGGTTCGGCAGGGTGGGCACGAGCGCCGGCCCGATGCGCTGCAAGGATTGCTCCGCCATCGGCGTGCGCACCCAGCCGGGCGAGACCAGGTTGACGCGGACCTTGGGCGCCAGCTCCACGGCGATCGACATCATCATCGACTGGACCGCGCCTCTGCGACCCCGCGGCCGATTCCGCTGGAAGCCCCGGTCACCAGCGCCGTGCGTCCGGCGAGGTCCGGATAGTTCGGAAACATTGCCCATTCTTCGCACACATGGTTCAGGTAGGCGAGATGCTCGAAGCGCTGATCATCTTCGTCGCGACGTACCTCTTCCTCGCTGGCACGGAACTGCCGTTCCTCAAGCTCGACCGCCCTGGCGGCGCCGTCGCGGGCGCCGTGGCGATGGTCGCGTTCGGCGTGCTCACGCCGGAGCAGGTCTACCGCGATGCCATCTCCTGGGACACCCTCGTCCTGCTCCTGGGGATGATGGTGATCACGAGCGTGATGGCGCGCGCCG
>VBKQ01000301.1 GCA_005879505.1 Deltaproteobacteria bacterium | reverse complement strand
GATCTGGGCCCGTATTGGCCGTCGATCGGACGAGTTGCGTGGTATGCGCCGCCACCGCGCGAGTATCCGCCGGCGTAATAGCCGCCGCGCGGAGAGCCGCCGCGGTAGCGTCCCCATCCGTAACCGGAACGATACAGACCCCTGTACCAAGCGAAGTGAGACGGCCCCCAGACGCCGAAGTAAGGATACGCGCCCCAACCCCAAAGCCACGGCGCGGCCACCCACGACCAGCCGAGCCCTACACAATAGACGTACTGATAGGGCGAAGCGGCGCCGTAGGTCCCTTCGTCGACGTATTGCTGGCCATACGGCATCCAGACCCAGCCATATTGGCTGGTGTAGACCCATTGACCCGTCTGGTTCGGTGGCGGTGAGGCGGGCGCCGACTGCGCGCTGTACGCGTCGCCGTCGGAGCCCTGCAGGATGCCCACCTGATCGTTGTCTGACGTACGCGACGGCGGGACGGCAGGAGGCGCGGGTGGCTGCACGCCCGGCTCTGCGTCCTGCGGGCGCGCCGTCTCGACGTCCTGCGCATCAGGTGGGGGCGGTGGACCCGCGGACTGCGCAGCAGACGCGATCGCGGGTACGAGCACCAGCGAGAGAATGAAAACGGCGAGCTTCCGCATGACGGGGCCTTGTCTCAGTGGAGATACCAAAGCAGGTTGAACCGGACGCCGTAGATGCTGGAAACGTCATCGGGGACGCCCGGCACGTTGGGAATCTGATGCCAGGTGACGAAGAACTCGGGGCTGATCGCAAACCATGGCGTGAGGCGCGCGTCGTACGACAAGCCCCCGGCGAGCGCGAAGCCGGCAGGGCTCGAGGAGCGATAGGCGTATCCAGCGTCGTAGGTGATCCCGCCGAATCCGGCGCCGAAGTTGGCGTTGAGGCCGTTGCCCGCGCGGTCTCCGACGAGCACGGTCTGCCCGCGCAGGGTCCACGTCCAGGAGCCGACGCTGTTGCCGTAATTGGTGCGACCGACATCCGTGTTGAAGTCCATGAACATCTGGAAGCGGTCGGAGAACCCGTAGCCGAGGCGGAAGTCGACGTCGGCGGCGCCGAGGCGCCCGGGCCCTTCGTTGGACAGATAGAGTGATCCGCCGCCCAGCCCGAGGGAGAGCAGCAGCCCCTGGCGCGCTTGCGGTTCATTTCGGCGGCCGTATCCGGGCGAATAGTTGCGGCGCATCAGTTCGGGTTGCGCTTCCGATCGATCGAGCAGCGAGCCGTCGAGCGCCGGTCCCTCGGCAGCGCGGGCCGAGCACGGAATCTCGGCCAGGAGCGCTAGGGCGGTGCAGGCGACTTTGCTCATGGTCACGAGAATTCGACGCGACCCTTCTCTCCGGGATTCACGGCGCCGACCCTCCGAAATGAACCTTCACACTTCGAGCGCTCAGGGGGCTACCACGCCTCCGGACGTCTGATGCGTCCGCGCCGCGAGATGATCAACCGTGGGAGGGCTCACGACCGGGGCGGACGGCAGCGTCATCGGCGCGAGCGGTGACAACGGGTGTACGAAGACTGTCTGGCCAGCACTCCTCAGGTAGCGGTGAACACACTTCGGCGACTCAGCTCCTTGCAGCCGCAGGGCGTCGGTATTCACGCTTGGCTCAGTCGCCCGCTGTGAGGTAACGGTCATTCCCTCTCCCACGTACACGCGCGCGAGCGAATAGGCGGTGGGCGCGCCGTCGGACGATATGACAAGGGCAAGGAACAGATAGGCGCAGTTATGTCCTCTGCGCCCTCCTCAGCAGAGCGCGGCGCAGCGGACCACGTTCGCGCAGGGACGAGACTGCGTCGCCCTCCTTGTTATTCCCGAAGGAATCACTTCGGCCCTTGGCAAGTCCCGGCTCACGAATGCTCACGGAAGGGAGACCAGCATGAGGGCACCAAGAAATCGAACGGTTCGCGATGTCGCTGAACAAATTCGGCTATGGGTCTCCGTCCCCCGGGAGACGGCGCCCAACGCCACGCTGCTCTTGCGGCTGATGGCCGGCTCGGTCTTTGTCTGGGAAGGGATCTTGAAGTTCGTCTACGTCAACCAGGGCGTGGGCCGCTTCACAAAGTTGGGGATGCCGCTGCCGGCCGTCGCCGCCCACTTCGTCGGCGGCCTCGAGATCGTCGGCGGAGCGCTGCTCCTGCTCGGCCTCGCCACGCGACTCATCGCCATCCCTTTCATGATCGAAATGATCGTGGCGGTGCTCTCCACGAAGATCTCACTTTTCCTTGGGACCTCGCCCCTGCCGCTCCCCCCGGCGCCGCCCACAGCCGGCATCTGGGCGGTGCTGCACGAGGTGCGCTCCGAGTGGGCGCAGCTCCTTGTCTGCGCATTCCTTTTCCGCGCGGGAGCGGGGCCTATCTCTCTCGACGCGCTGTTGGCAAAAGGTCACCTCCGGCGCCGGTCTGCTCAACAGATCCCGTCCGCTGCCTGAAGATCGCGCGCAGGGCAGTGTCGAGCGCGCAGGTGATGAGCTGAGGGTCCTGGGCGAGAAGGAAGCGCGCCCTCGCGGGAGCGGCAGCAGCCACTTGGCGCATGGGCACCCGACGGTAGAACATGATCGAAGAGGTGCGTCGCGGTCCCCTGCAGCCCGGGCCGTCGAGGTTCGAATCGATCTCCCGTCGAGATCGAACCCCGGCGTGCGAAGGCATCGACCTCGGCGCGCGTCGGCATGCGGCCGGCCAGATCGATGGCGAGCGCGCGGAAGTAGCGAAATCGGCCGCAGCGCGTCACGCTCTGAAAAACGAAGTGGAGGCGGCGGGAATCGAACCCGGCCACCTCGATGATCTTGGCGCGGCATCGTAGCGGGATCACGCAGAAGTGCGCGATTTGTCGACGCAGATCGGCGGCTGGCGCGTGCTAGCTCGCGCGCCGCACCGCCATCTCGCTGGCGGCGTGGACCAACGGGACCATGGCGGTCGCCCGCGGTGCCAGGAGGCCAAGCCACCCTCGGGTTATGAGGCAACCGACGAGGCTTGCAGACCGCATCAAACTCTACCAACCCCTCGGAATCTGTCGACTCACTGAGCGGGGATTCAGCCCGCCGATGCAAGCTGCATCAAGCGAGAACAAGAAATTTGGTCAGCCGGTGGTCAGCGACAAATCGCTTGTGCTGCCGCAAGAG
>VBKQ01000300.1 GCA_005879505.1 Deltaproteobacteria bacterium | reverse complement strand
GACACGCGTCAATCGAAGATGAGACATCGGCGAGGATGTCCTCCTGCCCGGACCGCAGTGCGGCGACACAGCCACGTTGCTCGCGGCGCCGCACGGATGCGCTCGCTCGCCTCTGAACGTGGGCACGGATGAGCCAATCGGCATGGCGCCCACGGGACGTGCGTGCGCCTGCCTCCCCGAGGGCACCATCGCCGTCCAGGCGCACCCGGACTCCGACTTTCGGCGTGTGTGGACTCCGACTTTCGGCGGGGCGTATAAGCGTATCCGACGAGAGGCTGCCTGGCCTCATTTCGCGCGACAATAAAGGCCACTAGCTCCTCGCACTGCGGCGCCGCCCCTGCCGGGTAGCGCTGCCGGGCTTTCCGCCCGTGTGGGGGAAACATGCGACCTCCGTCCTGTTTTGCGATCCTCATCGTCTCGGTATCGGTTGGGGCCCGCGCGGGCCAAGCGAGCGACGTCACGCCCGACCCCGGGTTGTTCTTCACCAATACGAGCGAGGGGGTGGCTCTTGCGGGAGAAGACGGCGCACTCGCCACGTCGGGAAGGCCGGGCTTCCATCGAACCGATACCGGCGGCAGGGACTGGCAGCGGGCGATGAACGGCTTCGTCGACTCCGTCGGCATCGAGCCGTTCGCCAGCGGCTTCTGCCAAGCGCGCTCGGCCGCCGCGACCGTGTACAGCTTCAGCCGCGTGGCTCTCGGCCGACCCCACTTCCGCACCGATGACCTCGGCAACAGCTGGCGATCCACGGGACCGATCGGCCCGTTGATGTTGCCCCTCGACTGCGCGGTGGACCCGTCGAATCCAGAAGCTCTGTACGTGCTCGCCGTCGACTTCTCCACCTTCACTGTGTCGCTGTTCAAGTCGACCGATGGCGCCCGGACCTGGGCGGCCCTCCCCGGATTGCCGCCTCTGGACGGACCGCAGCTCGTACGAGTCTCGCCGACCGACCCGCAAACGCTGTACGTCGGAAATTTCACCGGCGACGCCAACGACGGCATCTACGTCTCCCACGACGGCGGCGCCAGCTTCACGCGGCTGCCAGCCTCGCCCCAGTTCCCCGCGCGGCTCGCCGCGCATCCGACGCGCGACGGGACGCTGTTCGTGGCCAGCTTCGACGGGTCGCTCTTCCGCTCCACCGACGGCGGCGCGACCTTCGCCCAAGTGGGTCCGGTGAACTCCAAGGCTTTCGACAACCCCAGCTTCGTCGCCTTCGACCCGAAGGACTCCTCCGTGGTCTACGTCGCGGCGGGCCCGGCGGGGCTCCAGCGCTCGCGCGATTTCGGCGCCACGTTCGCGCATGTGGCGCCTACCGCAGACCAGGTCGGCCCGTCCGGCGTGCTGGTCGTGGGAGTGGCTCCGTCGCGCGGCCACCGGACTCATGTGTACGTGAGCACCGACCGTGGACCGTACCGTTCCGACGATGGCGCCAACACCTTCACGTCCATCAGAAACACCTACCGTGGCGCTCCCGTCAACGATCTCGCCATCGATGCTCAAGGCAGGCTGATGGTCGCCGCGTTGCACACCGTGGTCGTGTATCGCGCGCAGAGCGCTGGCCATCCGGACTCGTACGAGAGTTTCGGCGCGAAGCTCACCACCACACAGACCGATTTCGCCGGCGAGTGGAGCGGCAGCTCCGTCGCACCCTCTTCCGTGGATGCGAACGCCGCAGTCGTCTCGACGTTTACGAACGGCGTGTTCTCGACGACGGACGGCGGCGGGACCTGGACGCGGGCCACCCTCGCGCCGGCGTTCGAGGAGAATTTCGGTGGCTTCATCCGGGTGAGGTTCGCGCCAGGAAGCCCGAGCCGCGTCTATCTGATCGAGCACCGCTTTGGTCTCTACCGATCGGACGATGCCGGCCGATCCTTCCAGCGGCTCTTCGACGAGCGGCTGGGCGGCATCGCGGTGGATCCGGACAACCCCGACGTCATCTACCTCGGCGCGTTCGACACCGGGAACGGCCTGTTCAAGTCCGTCAACGGCGGGCACACCGTGCGCAGCCTCGGCGTGCCCGGCAACTTTTCCACGCTCACCGTCGATCCCCGTCACACCAAGACGATCTACGCGGGCAATACCGATGGAGGTGTGCTGCGCTCCCTCAACGGCGGCGCCACCTGGGCGCCCGCGAGCACTGGCTTGCCGCCCTCGGGCGAAGTGTTGGCGGTTGCGGTCGATCCGCAGATCCCGGCGCGGGTGTACGCCTGGGTGAGGGGCGGGGGCCTCTTCGTCAGCGGCGACGGCGGCGGAAGGTGGACGGCTGCGGACACCGGCGAGGCCCTGCGCAGGTCGACCGTCGAGGCGGGCCGCGCGGCGATGGTCGTGGACCAAGTGGTGCCGGGCCGCGTCTACATCGGCAACAGCGGCGTCGTGCAGATCGATACGCTGGGACAGTCGGCGAAGTGAAGCTTCCGGCCGCCCACGTTCCCGGACGGCGGTCATGAGCGTTCACGTCTCGGCTGTCAGTTGCCGCTCCACAAAGGTTTCGAACCGGAAGTACTGCGCGTAGAGGGCGTCGTAACGCTTCACCTGCTCCGGTTCCGGCCGGTAAACGGTCTCGATGCCGGACGACATCGCGCGCTGCGCATCGGCCAGGCTGGGGTGGACGCCGGCCACTGCCGCGGCGAACATTGCCGCGCCGAGGGCCACCGCCTGGTCGCTCGCGGGGACCTCGATCTCGATGCAGAGCGAGACTGCGCTGCCCTACCGCTGCCGGAGGGCGCGCGCGGAGGACTCGAGCGCGCCCTCTGCGAAAATGACTTCCTCGACGGCGAGCCCGTGCCGGTTTCCGGAAGCGCAATCAAACCTCGCCGCGCTTGCCATGCGGGCCTTCATCTCGTCGAGAAATGGATGAGAACGGAGACTCATGGCGCGCCTGTGCCGTGACTCCCAACCTGGCGGGCCTGCGCGCGGCTGTGCTCCGTACTAGCCGCGCAGGAGGCCGTAGTAAAAGCCGCCGGGCAGGGAAAATCGCGGCGGGGCACGCCGGCTATAGCTTCGCGCCGCGCTGGATCTCCTCCGGCGAGCGGTGGTCGTAGCACTCGAACGGAATCCCCACCTCGCCGGCGAGCGCCTTGAGCTCCGCCAGGTAGTCTCCGCAGACCGTCATCGGGTGGTTGGTGTTGAGCTGCTCCTCGACGCGGCCACAAAGTTTCAGGTACCAGTGCGGCCAGTCCGGGCTGCACTTCGCCGATCGCTCCCGCCACTGCTGCTCGGTCGGCACGTCGGTCACCCCGCGTCCGGCGCACAGGTACATCTGGTTGTTGCGGTAGGAGAATCTCGCCCAGGTGACGACGCCCGGGACGCGGACTACGACCGAGGACGTGCCGCCGCCCTCGCGGAAGTACATGTAGGTCTGCCGCTCGGACCACGATCCGCGGAGCGAGTCGTGGCGGCCCTCGGCGAAGTACGGCGCCAGCGCGCCGGAGTTCACGAACCAGTAGAGTCCCTCCCGAGGGTCCCAGTAGCGAAGGTCGTTGAAGCCGACCGGCTCACCGCCGCTCAGAAGCTTCAGGACCTGCATCGTCAGGGCAGCGCCGTCGTCGGCCTCGGTCGCCGCCACCAAGGTCGTGCCATCCGATTCGGGCCGGAGCTTGTTGTTCAGCAGGCCCAGTGTCAGATCGGTTGCCGGGTAGTGCTCGATCCAGTCGAGCTGGTCCTGAACGCCGATGAAGTCGAGTCCGAACTGCTTCTTCAGCTCGAGCAGGGCGAAGTAGACCTTCATCTGGAACAGCACCATCTCGCGCGTGAGGTGTTTGACCGGATCGGATCCGAGACGGACGTCCATCCCCTTCTCGAC
>VBKQ01000299.1 GCA_005879505.1 Deltaproteobacteria bacterium | reverse complement strand
GGCGAGGTTCCCAAGCCGCTCTTCGACCCGGGCCCCATCGGGCAGGACGGCGATCCGCGGGCCGCGCCGGCGCGCCTCGGCCAAGTTGAGCTGCGTGGGCATCCTCCCCCTCTTACCCGAGGGGGCTGACATGCGGTGCTACTTCTTGTCGACGGTAGGCAGGTCGACGGAACCGGAAGTGTCGGCCGGGACGGCGCTGGGCTGCGCGGCTGGAGCGGCGGCCGGAACGTCACTTGCGGGGACTGTCTTGGGCGCCGCCGGAACCGGAGCCGCCATCCTCTTCTGTGGCGGTTTGACGCTCGCCATGCCCCAGAGCGCCTTGCGCGCGTCGCTGAAGTTCTTCGCGATCCGCGGAGACGTTCCGTCCGGCACCTCCGCCCAGGGCCGGATGGCCAGCGCGCGCTTGAACTGGTCGGACGCCGCGCTCAGCTTCCCGGTTTCGGAATAGATGAGGCCCCGATAGATGAGGACCTGGACCCTGTCGTCCTCGCTGTCCTTGGCGCCATCCTCCGCGAGCTGCAGCTCCGCGATCGCGGCGTCCAGGTCGAGCTTCTGGTAGAGACGCACCGCGGCGGCAAGGTGGGCGTTGGGACCGGCGTCCTTCGCCGTGCCGGCCGAAGTGGCCGGAGCGGATTCTTCTCCGGCGGAGACCGCTGGCGCGGCGGAAACGAGCAGGGCAGCGAGAAGGAAGAGGCGCATGCCCGCAAGGCTACCAGAGGGACGCGCGCCTCGCGAAAAACGGAAGTGGCCGAGGGGCAGGGGTCAATGTAAGGTCGCGTCATGCTTCTGAAAGCCTGCGGTGCGCTCGCCCTGCTGCTCGTCCTGGCGGGGTGCGACAAGCTGCGCGCCTTGCCCGGGTTCGAGCCGGCTCCTGCGCCGCCCCCTCCGTCCGTGCCGGTGGCGATGGGGCCATGGCTGATCGACCCGCTTCCCGGCCGGGTGACGGTGGCGTGGACCACGTTGGAGGCGAGCCTCGGCCGGGTCTGGTACGGCACGGCCGAACCGGATCGGCTCGCGATGGAGGAGGGCGCGCCCGTCACCGATCATCGGGTGGTGCTCCCCTCGCTGCAGCCCTCGACGCAGTATCGCTACCGGGTCGAAGGCGGGCACGAGACCGCATGGTTCACCAGCGCACCGCAGCCGGATGGCGAAGGTCCGATCCACGTCGTCGTCTCCGGAGACAACCGCACGAACGACGGCGACCACGCGCTGGTCGCCAGGGCTGCCGCGGCGGAGCGCCCGCAGCTTGCGCTGCACACGGGGAACATGGTGGCGAGCGCGCGCGAGGACTCGCTCTGGCGCGTCTGGTTCGAGGAGGAGCGGGACCTGCTCGCGCATGCTCCGATCGTTGCCACCGTCGGCAACCACGAGATCGCGGATACGGGCGCTGCGTACGCGCGGTTCTTCCAGCGGCGCGACAGACCCACCTATGCGTCCCTGGATTACGGGCCCGTCCACGTGGTGGTGCTCGACTCCTTCGAGATGCGGGCCGGGGCTACGCCCCACTTGGGCGGGATCTCCGACGTCCAGAAGGCGTGGTTCGAGGAAGACCTTCGCGGGGTCTCGCCGGACCGGCACGTCTGGGTGCTCGTGCACCAGGGACCGTTCGCCCACCCCGCGGAGAGCGACAAGCGCCAGGGTAACGGGGGCAGCGAGGAGGTTCGCGCGGCCATCGCCGCCGCGCACAAGATCCATTCGATCGAGGCCGTCTTCGCCGGGCACCACCCCTTCTACGAGCGGGGAGAGATCGACGGCATCCGCTACCTGGTGCTGGGCGGGGGCGGAGCTCCGCTGGAGGAACCCGACGCGACGTTCCCCGGCGTCCAGGCGGCGGCGTCCGCGCTGTCCTACGCGTCCGTGGAGGTGTGCGGATGTCACACCCACGGAGCCGTGAAGGACATCGCGGGGAAGGTCATCGACGCCTTCACGCTGGCCGATTGCGCGAAACCCTGCAGCGTTCCCTTCGCCCCGCAGGCGGTGGCGGCCTCGTCCGGTCCCGCCCAGAGCGCTGATGATTCCCGCAGCTCGCGGCGCCGTTCCCGCAAGCGCCGGAAGCGATCTCTCGACGAAGGGGCGTCCGCCGCGGAGAATCGGGATAGATGAGGATCACGGACATGCTCCGTTTCGCGGCGGAGCGGGGCGAGCCGGTCTTCTCCTTCGAATTCTTCC
The DNA here is from genome assembly GCA_005879505.1 of Deltaproteobacteria bacterium. Taxonomy (GTDB): domain Bacteria; phylum Myxococcota; class Myxococcia; order Myxococcales; family 40CM-4-68-19; genus 40CM-4-68-19. Next base: position 1,564 of record VBKQ01000299.1, on the reverse strand, counting down.
CCCCGAAGAATGACGCGGGCGTCGCGGCGCTCTTCGAGACGCTGCTCGCGCTACGCCCCCTCGGCCCCTCCTTCGTCAGCGTCACCTGGGGGGCGGGCGGGTCTTCGCGAGGGCGCACGCTGGAGATGGTGACCCGCATCAAGCGGGAGACCGAGATCGAGGCGATGGCCCACCTCACCTGCGTGGGCGCCTCGCGCAAGGAGCTCGAGGAGCAGCTCGCGGTCATCTGCGATGCGGGCATCACCAACGTGCTCGCGCTTCGGGGCGATCCTCCACGAGGCCAGCGCGAGTTCATCGTGCACCCGGAGGGGCTCGCGCATTCCACCGATCTGGTCCAGCTCGCGCGCGAGGTCGCGGACAAGCGCGGGGTCAGCCTCTGCATCGGAGGGGCCTGCTATCCGGAGGGACATCCCGAGACGCGCGACCTGACCAAGGACCTGCGCCACTGCAAGCAGAAGGTCGATGCGGGGGCGGATTTCCTCATCACCCAGCTCTTCTTCGACAACCGCCGGTACTTCGAGTTCTTCGGGCGGGCGCGTGCCGCGGGCATCGAGGTGCCGATCCTCCCCGGGATCATGCCGATCACGAACGTCGACCAGATCGAGCGCTTCACGGCACTGTGCGGCGCGCACATCCCGCCCGGGCTTTCCGCCGCGCTGCGGGCGCGCCGCGACGATCCGGACGCCGCGCTGCAGCTCGGAGTCGCATACGCGGCGCTGCAGTGCGCGTATCTGCTGCGGGGCGGAGCGCCGGGGGTCCACTTCTACACGCTCAATCGCAGCACCGCGACGCGTGCCATCCTCGCCGCGCTGCGCGCGCAGGAGCCGTGGCGGGAGGCCTGAGCGCCCCTGGGTCGTCCTTGCAATTGAAAGATTCTCGCGTTATCTTTCAATTGAAAGGAAGGTCGCGTGCGCGCCGTCCCTCGGAGCGAGCCGAAGCCCGCAGTCGTCCTGGCCAAGGCCTTGCTGCGCGTCGGGGAGGCGTTCGCCCTTTCGCAGAACGAGATCGCGGGCATCCTCGGCACCAGCGCGGCCACCGTCTCGCGGACGTTCGCCGGCGGCCGCGGCATCGATCCCGACTCGGCCGAAGGCCGCCACGCGCTGCTCCTCGTGCGCGTCTTCCGCAGCCTCGACGCGCTGGCCGGCGGCGATCGGGAGAAAGCCCGGCTCTGGCTGCGCGCCGGCAACCGTCATCTCGGCGCCGCGCCGATCCGGCTGCTCGCCGGCACGCAGGGGCTGGTCCATGTCGCCGAGTATCTGGACGCGATGCGCGGGACGCTCTGAGATCCGCCGGCTGGCGGGGCGGTTCCGCCGGGTGGTCGAGGCGCAGTTCCGGAACTCCACCCGCAAGCTGGTCGACTCCGACGACGAACAGCGCGCGCTCGAGGAGCTGCTCGACGTCAAGGCCAAGCTGCCCGTGCCCGCGGGATTCGAGGGACTGCACTACCTGCTGTACACGCCGTTCCGGCATCCTCCGCTGCGCCACGGCTCCCGCTTCGGGACGCGCGGCGAGCGGGGAATCCTCTACGCGGCGCGCGAGCTGCCCACCGTGTTCGCCGAGGTGG
>VBKQ01000093.1 GCA_005879505.1 Deltaproteobacteria bacterium | reverse complement strand
CCACGATGATTTCATGGACCAGGACGACGTGCGCCGCGGAGGACCGACGCTACACCGCGCGCTCGGCGGCGATCATCTCGGGGCAAGCCTCGCCCTGCTCTGCGGGAGCCTCTGCGAGTCCTGGGCGTACCAGCTTCTCGGCACGGGAGCGCCTCTGGCCGCTCGTACCGTCGAGCAGGTGATCGCCGGCCAGATGGCGGACCTGCGCGGGCCGCGGGTGCGTGAGCTCTCCGCGCGCGAGATCATGGAAGTGCAGCGGGCCAAGACCGGCACCTACACCTTCGAGCTGCCGTTGCACCTGGGCGCTACGCTGGCCGCGGCGCCGCAAGCGCTCCTCGACGCCCTCAGCGCGTACGCGCGCCCGCTCGGGGTCGCGTTCCAGATCGCGGACGATCTGCTGGGGACCTTCGGCGCTCCGGAAATGACCGGCAAGCCGAACGCCGGCGATCTGCGCGAAGGCAAATGGACGGTGCTCGTCGCCCGCGCCCTGCAGAGCGCATCGAAGAAAGACGCAGAGCGGCTGCGGTCGCAGCTCGGCAAGGCCGACGCCGACGTGGAGGAGCTGCGCGGCATCCTCCGCCGCAGCGGGGCGGAAGCGTCCGCCCGGGCCGACGCGGAGCGGTTCTGCGACGACGCGCTGCGCGCGCTCGATTCGCCGGCGGTGCCAGAGCGGGTGGCGGACGACTTGCGGGCGATCGCGATCTATGCAGTGCGACGCGCCCTGTAGGGCGCGGTGCTATGGCGCCGCTGCCGACGGCCTGCTCCCAGGTACGGTCGGCGCAATCGACACCGGCCCAAGCTTGAGCTTCTCCAGCGCCTCCTTGCTCTGCTCGACCGGCCCGACGATCACCACCGGCCACCGCGCCGGCGTGATCCACTTCCTCACCACGCGCCTCACGTCGGCGCGCGAAACCTTCTCGACTCTCGCCGCGAACGTCCGGTAGTAGTCGAGCGGCAGCCCGAGGGAGACGAGGTTTCCCATCGCGCCGGCCACCGCGTCGTTCGTCTCCAGCGCCGCCGGCAGTCCGCGCACCAGCGCTTCCTTGGACGACGAGAGCTCCTCCGCGGAGACCTCGCCGTTGGAGAAGGTCTGCAGCTCGTTCTCGTACTCGGCCACTGCCTCCACTGTGTTCTTCGCCACGATTCCGCCGCGCGCCGAGAACGTCCCGCTCCGCCGCAGAAGCGAAACCGACGACCCCACGCCGTAGGTGTATCCGTGCCTCTCGCGCAGGTTCATGTTCAGGCGGCTGGTGAACAGGCCTCCCAACGTCAGGTTGGCGACGCGCATGGGGATCGCGTCGGGATCCGTCGCCTTGAAGAGCCGCCCCACCACCCAAACCTGCGACTGGGTCGTTCCGGGCTTCTCCAAGGCGAAGATCTCGCGACGCGTCAGCCTGGGAAACGGCGGCAAGGCGAGACGGGGCAGCGCATGCGGCTTCCAGGAAGCGAACTTCTCCTCGAGAAGCCGGACGATCTCCCCGGCCTTCACGTCGCCGGCGACGGAGATCACCGCGTCGTTCGGCACCCACCAGCGGGCGTGAAAGGCGGCGAGATCGGCGGCGGTGATCGAGCCGATGGACTGCGGTGTTCCCCCGGAGGGCTGACCCCAGGGATGCTCGGGACCGTAGAGGATCCGCGCCGCCTGATCCGCGGTCAGCGCGCCGGGATTCGCCTTCTTCTGCTCCAAAGCGGTGAGCTTGAGCAGGCGCACCCGCTCGACGTCCTCGTCTCGGAAAGCGGGGTTTTCCACCACGTCCGCGAGCAGCTCCAGCGCCTTGGGAAGCGTCTCGGTGAGGCAGTTGAGGCCCACGTTCGCCGTCTCCAGCGAGACGCCCGCGCCGAGATGCGCCGCGAGGTCCTCGATCTCCTCCGCCAGCTTCTCGGCGGAGCGCGTCTTCGTGCCCTCGTCGACCATGTCCGCGACGAAATCGGCGAGCCCCGGCTTCTGCCTCTGATCAGCGTCGATTCCGTGGAGGAAGCGCACGCTGACGGCGACCAGGGGCAGGCTGTGGTTCTCGACGATCAGCACCCGGGCGCCGTTCTTCAGTCTCCTCTGCACGGGAACGGGCGGATCGAAGTGCGGCTGGCGCGCGAGCGGCGGCGGGACCTGGGCCCGAAACGGCTCGTCCGGCATCAGCGGCGTTTCCGCCACCGCGTTGGGAGCGGCTTGCGCCGTCTCCGCCGCCGGGGGCGGTGCCGCGGCCGGCTCAGGGGCCTTCTCGGTCTGCTTGCCGATCTGCTGCGCCGGAACGCCGCCGTCCGGCTGGGCCGCGGGGCCTTGGGCCGCGATCGGCGCCGGCTGGTGCTCGGCCGGTGGCGCGCCTTGCTGCGCGGCGCTCTTCGCTCCCTGCCGCGATCCCGCACAGGCGATGGTGAGCGATGCGAGGATGAGGAGGCGCTTCATTGCCGCCCGCCTCCGGCGCTGGCAGACCTCTTCGGGGCGGGGATCACGTCCAGCTCCACGTGCTCGGACGGGAAGAGGTACGTTCGCGCGAAGTCTTGCGCGGACCGCGGCGTGACCGCCCGGTAACGGGCGAGGTCGCGCGGAAGGTATCCGGGGTCGCCGAGGAACGTTTCGTAGTGGTTGAGCAGGTCGGCCTTGCCCCCGAATCCGCCGATCCTCTCCACCGTGCGCAGCTGGTTGGCGATGATGTTCCGTTTCGCCCGCTCCACTTCCGCGAGCGTCGGTCCCTGCCGTTGCAGGTCGACGACGATCTGGTCGACCACGGGACGGATCTCTTCGATGGTGTGGCCGCGCGCGGCGGTGACGGTGATCTGGAACCATCCTCCCAGACCGTAGCTCGCGTTTCCCGCGTTCACCCCGGACGCGAGCTGCCTCTCGAAAACGAGCGCTTTGTACAGCCGCGAAGTCCTCCCGGCGCCGAGCACGTCCGCGAGGACGTCGCCGGAGGGCTCCTCGTCGGTGTAATGCCGCACGCCCTTCCAGACGAGGATCTGCCTCGGCATCTCCGCGAGCTTGTCCTCCAGGGTCTGCTTCACCATCCGCCCGATGGGGGGTTGCGGCACCTCGGACCGTTTCATGTCCGCGGCGCGCGGGATGGCCCCGAAGTACTTGTCGACCAGCTCCTTGGCCACTTTCGGATCGAAGTCACCGACGATGGCGAGCGACGCGTCCTGCGGACCGTACCAGGTCCGGAAGAACTGCCGGATGTCGGCGAGCGATGCGGCCTGGATGTCCGCGATGTCCCCGATGACGCATTCGTAATACGGGTGTGGCTTGGGAAAGAGCAGATCGCAGACGCGCAACCCGGCCGTCCCGTAGGGGCGGTTCTCGTAGCTCTGGCGCTTCTCGTTGGAGACGACGTCGCGCTGCGTGCGCAGCTTCTGCTCGTCCAGTGTGTCGAGGAGGTAGCCCATGCGGTCCGACTCGATCCAGAGGGCGGCGGCGAGCTGGTTCGAAGGGACCACCTCGAAGTAGTTGGTCCGGTCGAAGTCGGTAGTCCCGTTCACGCCGGAGGCCCCGACGCTCTCCAGCACCTGCCAGGGCGAGGGCTGCACGTGCTTGGAGCCCGAGAACATCATGTGCTCGAACAGGTGGGCGAATCCGCTTCGGCCCGGGGTCTGGTTGGCGGCGCCGACGTGATACCAGATGTCTACTGCCACCTGGGGCAGGCGATGGTCCTCGCTCAGGATCACGGTCAGGCCGTTTGGCAGCTTGTACTTCTCGAACTTGATCTCCGGGTCCGTGGCCCGGGCCGCGAATGCCAGGGTCAGAGAGCAGATCGCTGCGATCCTGCGCATGGACGCCTCCGGCGCCTGCCTATCCCGCGCGACGCGGGGTAGCAAGGCGCGCATTCGTGTATTCGGGATCCTGGGTGACCTCTTCGGCGAGCCAGGCGGGACGCTCGAAGCTCTCCCGCTCGTCACCGAGCTCGATCTCGGCCAGCCAGAGATCGCGCTCGCGGAAGTGATCGAGGGTGAAACGCCCTAGCTTGCGGCGCACCTTGCGCAAGGTGCGGGAGCACATCCGCAGCAGGGCCTCCGCATCCTCGTCGGGGATCGGGTAATTGAATTCCGGGCGCGAGACCTGCCCCTTGCCCTTGATGGTGAGCTCCGCATGCCGGGTCCCGTCTAGCCCGCTGACGAGCCGCACCCGCACCGTCGGCTCCACGCTCAAGTAGCCTTGCTCGAGCTCGTCGCCTTCCGGAAGCTGCTTCGGGAGCAGCTCCTTCTTCACGAGAAACTTCCGCTCGATCTCTATGGCCATGGCTTCCTCATGCAACCTCCTTCAACCATGACCTGGCAGCTTCGATTTCCTCCCGAACGACCATGTGCCCCATCGGGTATTCGTGCCAGGAGACGGAAACGCCCAGGGAAACCAGCGTGTCGCGCAGGCCGCGGCCGAGGTGGATGGGGATCAAAGGATCGAAGAGGCCGTGGGCGGCGAAGACCGGGAAGCCACGAAGCTTCTCCGCTGGAGCGTGATCGCGGTCCTCCAGGGCGCGCGCGACACCGGAGAGCGACACCACCCCCGCGACAAGATCCGGACGGAGCAGCGCGACGCCGAGAGCGATTCCGGCGCCTTGGCTGAACCCGAGCAAGAGTGGGCGTGGCGACTGCGCGGCGATCTCCTCCACGGCCGCCGTGACCGTCCCCACTGCGCCGCGCGCCTCCTCGGCGTCGAACGAGATCCGCCCGGCCGGGTCCTGAGACAGATTGAACCAGGCCCGCATCGGGCCGCCGAGCGCGATCGGGCCTTGCAGCGAGACCGCGCGCAGACGGGGGTCGAGCTCGTGCGCGATCGGGAGCAGGTCGCGCTCGTCCGCGCCGTATCCGTGGAGGAGGACGAGGGTGCGCGAGAGGCCGGGTGCGCGCGGGGGCAGTTCGAGGGTGTTCAGCTTCACGGACGGGCTAGAACCCATTTCATGTCCTGCCTGCTAGTGTTTGCGACCGAGAGTGGCCTCGAGCCGCTGTCGGCGGCCGGGACTATCCCGCGTTCCGCTCCAGCGGTTCGCGCTCGGGCAACGGGGCAGGCACGCGGCCCGCGAGCGAAGCGACCACCAAGGCGAGATCGACCGGCTCGACGGGCTTTTCCACATGGGCGTGGAAGCCCGCCTCCAGGGCCTGGTGCCTGGCGTCCGCACCAGCGTACGCCGTGAGCGCAGCGGAACGGATCGTGGGGTCGATCTCGTGCACCCTGCGGATGAGCGCAAATCCGTCTTCGTTGGGAAGGCCGATGTCGGACAGCAGCACGTCCGGACGGTGCTCGTGGACGAGGGCGACTGCCTCGTCCACCGAGGCCGCGGTGCGGACGTGGGCGCCGCACTTCTTCAGCACCGCAGCGATCAGATCGCGCGCATCCAGCTCGTCGTCGACCACCAGGACGTCCAGACCCTCGAGAAGCGTTTCCGCGGGCATCTGGCGCGGTGGCGGCCGGGGCTCGGCTTCAGAGCTCGGCTGTTCCGGCTCGGACGCGGGGGCGACGGCGCGCAGCGGCAACAGCACGGTGAAGCGCGCGCCCCTTCCTTCGCCTTCCGACGCGGCGCGGACCGTGCCGCCGTGCACTTCCACGAGGTGCCGGACGATGGCGAGGCCGAGCCCGAGACCACCGCTCGCGCGCGTGATCGAGCTGTCCGCCTGCCAGAACCGATCGAAGACGTGATCGAGCGACGAGGGCGCGATCCCCACGCCGGTATCGCTCACCGAGATCCGCAGGTCGGACCGCACGCGCTCGATCCGCAGCTCAACCCGTCCGTCCTTGGGCGTGAACTTGATCGCGTTGGTGAGCAGGTTCCAGACGACCTGCTGCAGCCGGTCGGGATCGCCGCAGAACTCTTCCGTATCGGGCCGCAGGTCGGCAGCGAGGACCACGCCTTTCGCCTCGGCGGCGGGACGCACCGCATCCATCGCCGCGCGCGCGACCGCGTGCATGTCCATCCTCCGGACGGAGACGCGGAGCTTGCCGGCGATGATGCGCGAGACGTCGAGGATGTCCTCCACCAGCTGGGTCTGCGCACGGGCGTTGCGCTCGATGGTCTCCAGCACGCGCGTGAGGGCCTTGGGCTCGACGGCGCCGGTCCGCAGCATGCGCGTCCAGCCGAGGATGGCATTGAGGGGCGTGCGCAGCTCGTGCGAGACCGTGGCGAGGAATTCGTCCTTGGTCCGGTTCGCGACCTCCGCCTGCTTGCGCGCCTCGCTTTCGCTGGCGAGGAGCAGCCGATTCGCCTCCTCGATGCGCTTCTGCTGGTCGATGTCCGTCGCCGTGCAGATCCAGCCCATGATGCGGCCGTGATCGTCGCGCTCCGGCACCAGCCGGCAGAGGTGCCAGCGCCATTCGCCGTCCTTGCGGCGCAGGCGCTGCTCGCGGTCCATCGGCTGGCCGGAGCGGATGGCGGCGCGGTAGGTCCGGCGGACCTCCCCGGTGTCCTCCTCCGGGACGGCGTCGAAGAACGTCATTCCCGCATCGTCGCCGGCGTACTCGCGCCAGACGCGGTTGCAGTAGTAGATCTCGCCGTCGGGGCCGGCCGCCCAGACGCATTGCGGCATCGAATCGGTGAGGACGCGGAAACGCAGCTCTCCCCGCTTCTCCACCTCCAACACGTCGCGCGCCCGCAGCATCGCCTCTTGCTGGCGGAGCAGCTCGTTCTTGCGCCAGAGATCCACGAAGACCGACACCTTGGCGCGCAGGATCTCCGGGTCGAACGGCTTGAGCAGGTAGTCGACCGCGCCTTCCTTGTAGCCGCGGAAGATGTACGCCGGGTCCTTGTGGATGGCGGTGAGGAAGATGATGGGGATGTGCCGGTTGCGCCGGCGCTCCTTGATCAGCTTGGCGGTCTGGATGCCGTCGAGCCCGGGCATCTGCACGTCCATGAGGATGAGGGCGAAGTCCGACTCGAGGAGGTACCGCAGCGACTCCTCGCCGGAATGCGCGTGCACCAGCTCCTGGGCGAGCGGCTCGAGGATGGCCGCGAGCGCCATCAGATTCGGCGGATGGTCGTCGACCATCAGGATGCGCGCCGGTGGCGCATCCGCTTCGAAGGACCGCGCGCCGCCGCCGATGACGACAGGCGGCGTCGATGGGGCCTTTCCGTTCATCACCTCGCCCACAGTCTGATCAACTCGAGCAGCTTGTCTGCCTCCACCGGTTTCGGCAGGTAGTCGGATGCGCCTGCCTGGATGCACTTCTCGCGGTCGTCTTTCAGCGCCTTGGCCGTGATGGCGATGATCGGCAACGCTTTGTGCGCCGGATCGCGGCGGATGGCGCGCATGGTCTCGTACCCGTCCATCTCCGGCATCATCACGTCCATCAGCACGACGTCGACGTCAGGATGCCGATCCAGCACGGCGATGCCGTCCTTTCCGTTCTCGGCATAGAGCACGTCGAGCCCGTAGCTCTCCAGCACGCTGGTGAGCGCGAAGATGTTGCGGACGTCGTCGTCGACGATCAGCACCTTCTTCCCCGACACGTTTTCGCCCTGCTCCCGCTGGCCGCGCAAAACCTCCTTCGCCTTGGCCGGAAGCTTCTCGTCGATGCGATGGAGGAAGAGGGCGGTATCGCTGAGCAGCTTCTCCGGCGAGCTCGTGCCGCTCTTGAGGATGACCGATTCGGCATATCTCTTCAGCCGCGCCTCCTCCTTCTTCGACAGCTCCTTGCCGGTGTACACGACTACCGGCACGTCCTGGAACCTGGGTTGGTTCTTGAAGTCCTCGAGGAAACGCTCGCCGTCCTCGTCACCCAGCATCAGATCGAGCACCACCGTGTCGAACGTCTCCGCCTCCAGCTTCTCGAAGGCCTTCTGGCTGGTCGCGACCGACGTCACCTCGACGTCCTCGCCGCGCAGGAGGTCGGAAATGCCCTGCTGCTGCGCAGGATCGTCCTCGATCAGCAGCAGCTTCTTCACCTTCTTGTTGACGAAGCTGGAGATGTGCGTGAACGCTCCCTCCAGGGCTTCCTTGCTCACCGGTTTTTCCAGATAAGCGAACGCCCCCATCGCCGCACCCTTCCTGGTCTTCTCCACGATGGAGATCACGTGCACGGGGATGTGGCGCGTGCGCGGGTTGCGCTTGAGGCGATCGAGGATGCTCCAACCATCGACCACCGGAAGCTGGATGTCCAGGGTGATCGCCGCCGGCTGCAGCTCATTCGCCAGGGCGAGCCCGGTGTCGCCGCGCGTGGCCACGACTGCCTTGAAGCCCTTCTCGCGCGCCATCCCCACCAGGATCCGGGCGAACTTCGAGTCATCCTCGATGATGAGGAGGACCCGGTCACCCTCTCGCAGGTGCTCGCGATCATCCTCGATCGGGCGCTGGACGGCCTCCTCTGGCGGCGGCGGCGCCACCTCCGTGAGGAAGCCTGCCGCCGGCTTTGGCCACGCCTCCTCGCCGCCCTGGGCGAGCTGCTCGGCTGCCGCGCGGGTCCGCTCGCGTGCCGCATGGTCCTCTACCTCGGGCTCCGATCCGAAATACGTGTCTGGCAGGTACAGGGTGAACGTGCTCCCCTCGCCCGGCTCGCTCTTCACCTCGATCTCGCCGCCGAGCAGGCGGGTGATCTCGCGCGAGATGGAAAGGCCCAGTCCAGTGCCGCCGTACTTGCGGCTGGTGGTCCCGTCCGCCTGCTGGAACGCCTCGAAGATGATCTTCTGCTTGTTGCGGGGGATGCCGATGCCCGTGTCGGTCACCGAGAACCCGAGCACGGCGTGCGCCCGGTGCAGGACGTCCGACTCGAGGTGGGAGCGATCCGACGCCGCCTCCATCCGCAGGCGGACGGTGCCGTGCTCCGTAAACTTGAAGGCGTTCGAAAGCAGGTTCTTGAGCACCTGTTGCAGGCGCTGCGGATCGGTGCGGATGTGCGAGGGGAGGCCTTCGCGCAGCTCGATCTCGAACTCCAGGCCCTTTTGCTCCGCCACCGGACGGAAGGTCCGCTCGAAGTAGTCCCGCAGATCGCCCAGGGCGATGTCGCGCGGCTCGATCTGCATCTTGCCCGCTTCCACCTTGGAGAGATCGAGGATCTCGTTGATCAGCGTGAGGAGGTCGCCCCCGCTCGCGTAGATCGTCTTCGCGTACTCGACCTGCTTCTCGGAGAGGTTGGCGTCCTTGTTGTCGGAGAGCAGCTTGGCGAGGATCAAGAGCGAGTTGAGCGGCGTGCGCAGCTCGTGGCTCATGTTCGCCAGGAACTCGCTCTTGTACTTGGAGATGAGCGAGAGCTGCTCCGCCTTCTCCTCCAGGCTGGCGCGCGCCAGCTCGACTTCGCGGTTCTTCACCTCGATGCTGGCGTTCTGCTCCTCGAGCTGCTTGGCCTTCTCCTCCAGCTCGAGGGCCTGCTTCTCCAGCGCGGCGTTGCTGCGCTTCAGCTCCTCCTGCTGGATGGTCAGCTCTTTCGACTGGCTCTGCAGCTCCTGGGTCAGGGTCTGGGACTGCTGCAGCAATTGCTCCGTCCGCATGTTCGCGCCGATCATGTTCAGGACCACACCGATCGACTCGGTGAGCTGGTCGAGGAAGATCTGGTGGATGGCGCTGAATGGATTGAACGAGGCCAGCTCGATCACTGCCTTGACCACGCCTTCGAACAGCACCGGAAGCACGATGATGTTCAGCGGCGGGGCCTCGCCCAGGCCCGAGCTGATCTGGATGTAGTCGGGCGGGACCCGGGTGAGCAGGATGGGCTTCTTCTCCAGCGCGCACTGCCCGACCAGTCCCTCGCCGATCTGGAACCGGTTGGCGACGCTCTTGCGCTCCTTGTACGCGTAGGTCGAGACCAGCTTCAGCACGGGAGCGGGGCCCTCCTGGTCCGCCATGAAGAACGCCCCATGGTGCGCGCTCACCAGCGGGGTGAGCTCGGACATGATCAGCCGCGAGACCGTGTCCAGGTTCTTCTGGCCCTGCATCATCGAGCTGAACTTCGCTAGATTGGTCTTCAGCCAGTCCTGCTCCTGGTTCTTCTGCGTGGTCTCGCGCAGGTTGAAGATCATCTGGTTGATGTTGTCCTTGAGCCTCGCCACCTCGCCTTCCGCCCCGACGGTGATCGCGCGGGTGAGATCGCCCTTGGTCACCGCGGTGGCCACTTCCGAGATGGCGCGGATCTGCGTGGTGAGCGAAGCCGCCAGCTCGTTCACGTTGTCGGTCAGCTGCCGCCAGGTGCCGGTGGCGCTGGGCACCTTGGCCTGGCCGCCCAGCTTGCCCTCGATGCCCACCTCGCGCGCCACGCTCGAGACCTGATCGGCGAAGGTCCCCAGCGTCTCGGTCATCGCGTTGATCGTCTCGGCCAGCGCGGCCACCTCGCCCTTCGCGTCGACCAGCAGCTTCTGGGTGAGATCGCCGTTGGCCACTGCCGTGACCACCCGGCTGATGCCGCGCACCTGGGTGGTGAGGTTGCGGGCCATGAAGTTCACGTTGTCGGTCAGGTTCTTCCACACGCCGCCGACGCCCTGCACCTCGGCCTGTCCGCCCAGCTTTCCCTCGGTGCCCACCTCGCGCGCCACGCGGGTGACTTCCGAGGCGAAGGAGTTGAGCTGATCGACCATGGTGTTGATGGTGTTCTTCAGCTCGAGGATCTCGCCCTTCACGTCGACGGTGATCTTCTTGGACAGGTCGCCGTTGGCGACCGCGGTGGTGACCAGCGCGATGTTGCGAACCTGGCCGGTGAGGTTGTTGGCCATGAAGTTCACGTTGTCGGTCAAGTCCTTCCAGACCCCGCTGACGCCGCGCACGTCGGCCTGGCCTCCCAGCCGGCCTTCGGTGCCCACCTCGCGCGCGACGCGCGTCACCTCGGAGGCGAAGCTGCGGAGCTGATCGACCATGGTGTTGATGGTGTCCTTGAGCGCGAGGATCTCGCCGCGCGCTTCGACCGAGATCTTCTGCGAGAGATCTCCGTTGGCGACCGCGGTGGTGACCTTGGCGATGTTGCGCACCTGATCGGTGAGGTTGCCTGCCAGGACGTTCACGTTGTCGGTCAGGTCCTTCCACACGCCGGCGACTCCCGGCACCTCGGCCTGGCCGCCCAGCTTCCCTTCCGTGCCCACCTGCTTGCCCACCCGCGTGACTTCGGAGGCGAAGCTGCGCAGCTGGTCGACCATGGTGTTGATGGTGTTCTTCAGCGCCAGCACCTCGCCCTTCACGTCGACGGTAATCTTCTGCGAGAGGTCGCCGTTGGCGACCGCGGTGGTGACCTTGGCGATGTTGCGCACCTGGTCGGTCAGGTTGCCCGCCAGGATGTTCACGTTGTCGGTCAGGTCCTTCCAGGTACCGCTCACACCCTTGACGTCGGCCTGGCCGCCCAGCTTGCCGTCGGTGCCCACCTCCTTGGCGACGCGCGTCACCTCGCCGGCGAAGCTGCGCAGCTGATCCACCATGGTGTTGATGGTGTTCTTCAGCTCCTGCACCTCGCCCT
>VBKQ01000298.1 GCA_005879505.1 Deltaproteobacteria bacterium | reverse complement strand
CTCCGCGCCGACGATGACGGTGAACCTGGCGGCGTCTGCCGACGCGAGCTGCTTCTTCGTCACCCCGCCGACCGTGGGATTCGGAGCCACCATCCTCGGCTGCGGCATCGCTGACCAGTTCGCGTATGCGGTGAACCACTGCACTTTCCCGGTGACGATCACGCAGGTCGACACCACCGGCGCTCCCTTCTCCGCTTCAGCCCCTGTCCCGATCAAGATCCAGCCGGGCACGCATGCGGACATCCCGGTCTCGTATCGGCCCCCGTCGGCCGGCGACGACGTCGGCGCCGTGCGCGTCTGGACCGACATGCGCAAAGAGCCCTTCCAGTCGGGGATCACCGGCGGGGCGCAGAGCGCCGCCACCATCGTCGACCAGTGGGACCAGAGCACGCCGAAAGTCGACATGTTGATCGTGATCGACAACAGCGGCTCGATGGCCGAGGAGCAAAAGGCCCTGGCGCAAAACCTCGACCACCTCTGGAACCGCATCGCGATCGCCAACGCGGACTACCACATCGCGGTGACGACCACCGGGATGTACCCCTTCACCGGCGGATTCGACCACTGCCCCGGCGGAGCGGAGGGGGGAGAGGCAGGCCGCTTCTTCCCGGTGAACAACGAGCGGCCGCGACTGCTCACGCCGCAGACTGCGGACGTGAGGAACGTGCTCTTCGCCAACACCAACGTCGGCCTCTGCAACTACGACGAGCGGTTCCTCGACCCGGTGCTCGCGGCGCTCACCGATCCGCTCATCAGCTCCACAAAGGCGCCGGGCACGCCGTGGCCGAACGACGGGAACGCCGGCTTCTTGCGCGACGACGCGCGGCTCGCGCTGCTCGCGGTGACAGACGCCGACGACGCGAACGACGTAGTCAGCCCCGCCCCGGTGAGCGACTACGTGCGGCGGCTCGCGCAGGTGAAGAAGGGCGCGCTCGACCTGATCTCCTTCGCGGGCATCGTCCCCCTCCAGCCCTGCAAGACGGCTGAGGGCATCGGTGCGCGCTACATGGAGATCGCCAGGCAGCTCAATGGCCACCTCGAGGACATCTGCGATCTCGGCAATTTCGGGAACCTGCTGGAAAACTCCCTGGGAAATCTGCTGCTGCCGCTGACGAGCTTTCCGCTCTCCGCGCTTCCCAAGGATCCGCAGGCGATCGCAGTGACGGTGAACGGCGCAGCCGCGACGCAATGGAGCTACGATGCAGGCTCCAACCGCATCGTGTTTCCAGCCAGCGCAGTGCCACCGCCGGGAGCCCACATCACCGCCAGGTACGAGCCTGCCTGCCTGTGAGCGCCCGCATGGCCGCCAGCGCCCGCCGGACGTGAAATGCTTGCACCGCCAGCGTCCTGGGGGGATCATCGATCGACCTGCATGGCGATCCCGAAATCCTCCGCCGATTCCGTCCAGGACGTGCTGCGGGACCGCGAAATCCAGCGCCTGCTCGACAGCCCGGAGCACCAGGGGCTGGAACTGTCGCCCAGCCGGCAGATCTACACGAACCGGGCGCTGCAGATGGACCAGATCGGCGTGGTCGGATTCGACATGGACTACACGCTCGCCGTGTACTCCATGCGACAGATCGAGGAGCTGGCCTTCCACATGACGCTGGACCGCCTGGTGGCGGGACGCGGATACCGGGAAGAGCTGCGCAACCTCAAGTACGACCACGAATACGTGATCCGCGGCCTGGTGGTCGACAAGGACTACGGCAACATCTTCAAGATGGACCGGCACAATCACGTCGGCCGCTGCTACCATGGCCGGCGGCAGCTCTCGCTCGACGAGCGCCGGGCGCTCTACCAGACCAACGAGAAGATCCGCCTCAGCTTGCCGCGCTTCGCCTGGATCGACACGCTCTTCAGCTTGCCGGAGGCGTGCCTGTACGCCGAGATCATCGAGGCGCAGGAAGCGCGGGGCGAGAAGGTCGACTACCACAAGCTGTACGACGACACGCGGGAGAGCATCGACGAGGTGCATCGCGACGGGTCGCTGAAGTCCGAGCTGCGCAAGGACCTGGGACGCTTCATCAAGCCCGATCCCGAGCTTCCCTCCGCGCTGCACAAGCTGCGATCCGGGGGAAAGAAGCTGTTCGTGCTCACCAATTCGCTCTGGGACTACACCGACGCGGTGATGAGCTTCGTGCTCGACGGGCGGCTTCCCGAATATCCCTCCTGGCGCAACTACTTCGACTACATCCTGGTGGGGGCGCAGAAGCCCGCGTTCTTCGCCGAGCACCGCCCCTTCATCGAGCTGAACCCGAACGGCACCGTGGCCCGGAGGGAAGTCGACTCGCTCGAGCGAGGCAGGATCTACGAAGGCGGCAACCTCTTCGACTTCGAGCGGATGAGCGGATTCGCCGGCGACCGGGTCCTGTACGTGGGCGACCACATCTACGGCGACATCATCCGCAACCGGAAGGCATCGCAGTGGCGCACCTGCTTCATCGTCCAGGAGCTGGAGCGCGAGATCGAGTACATCGAGGAGCACGCCGAAGACGTCCTGCGCCTGAACGAGCTGGACGCGATGCGTGCCCGCCTCGACGACATGATCAATCACCACAAGCTGCTGCTCAACGCGATGGACCGCCGCATCGAGCGCGGCGGACCGATGTTCTCCGATCTGGAGGCCCGCCGGCAACGCGAGAAACAGGATCTGGAGAAGCTGCGGCGAGCATTCAAGGCCACCCTCGCCGAGGGCGCCGAGCTGGAAGCCCGCTTCGAGACGGGCGCGAACGCCTATTGGGGCTTGGTGTTCAAGGAAGGCAATGAGAACTCCCGGTTCGGCGAGCAGGTGGAGGACTACGCCGACCTATACACGTCCAGGGTCGCGAACTTCCTCTATTATTCGCCGATGCAGATGTTCCGCTCGCCGCGCGCGACCATGCCGCACGAGCGCACCACGCTCCGGCGCGGTTGAATGCCACACAGGTCGCCGGGGTCTGACATGGCGCCGCGGCCGCCCTGAGGCCACCATGCGCTCAATGAGCCCTCGTCTGTTGTTGTTCACCCTGCTTTCCACGCCCGCGTTCGCCCTGGGGGTCACACCCGCTCGGCTGCAGCCCGGGCCGACTCTCTCTCTCCCCTGGGCCGAGCACGGCCGGCTCTCGCAGGTAACCGGCCGCGCTCCCATCGGGTGGTCGCAGGAAGCGTACGTGATTCCCCAGCGGCCGGGAAAGAACCTGGTCCGCTATTTCGACTACCACTGGCGGGACCACGACTACCTCGACGATGACGGCTCGGCGGGGCTGCGGCTTTATTTCTATGACCGCGAATATCCGGTAGCGCGCATCGCCGGCGGGCTCATCCGCGAGAGTTGGCGGTACTTGAGCGACCGGTTCCAGTACAAGCCTTCGTTCAAGGTCCCCTACATCCTTTACAACACCTACCGGGAGTTCCTGGAAACCAACGTCTTCGCCGTACAGGAGGGGGTGCTCGGCGTCACCAGCCCCCAGGACCTGCGCATGTCGCTGCCTTACGCGGGCGAGCGCGAGTTCTTCAAGCTCGTCTCCACGCACGAGATGACGCACCAGTTCCACATCCAGAAGGTGGCCGAGCGCGCTGCCAGCGCCGGGATGGAGAGCCCGATCGGCCAGTTTCCCCTCTGGTTCATCGAGGGCCTCGCCGAGTACTACGCGCACAACCAGCAGATGGACAGCGAGACGGAGA
>VBKQ01000026.1 GCA_005879505.1 Deltaproteobacteria bacterium | reverse complement strand
CGCTCTCCGCCCAGATCACCGCGCGCACCAGCTCCGCCGGGATGTTGTAGAGCGCGGCGGCGCGGTCGATCTCGTCCGGAGGGGCATCCGACCGC
Organism: Deltaproteobacteria bacterium; assembly: GCA_005879505.1. GTDB lineage: Bacteria > Myxococcota > Myxococcia > Myxococcales > 40CM-4-68-19 > 40CM-4-68-19. The sequence continues at coordinate 3,839 of VBKQ01000026.1, read as the reverse complement.
CTCTCCCACCAGCGCTCGCCGCGCTTGGGCGCGGGAATGCTGACCTGGGCAGCGGGTGCCGACTTGCGCGGTGCGCTACGCGCGCGAGGCGGCGGCGGCACATCCTCCACGTGGAGAACGCCGTCCTTGTCCGTCCATGTGTGCAACGGTGTCCGCGCTGCCGCGGGCAGCGCGAGAAGCGCCGAAGCGAGAAGTGCCCGCACCATATTCAGAGTGGGACGATAACCCCTCGCCATCCCGGGGGGCAAATCTTCACGCGCCCGCTTTCTGATAGATGTCCGACATGCGCCACCAGTTCGATTACCTCGTGCTCGGCTCTGGAATTGCTGGGCTTTCCTTCGCGGTACAGGCGGCCAGGCACGGGTCCGTTGCCCTGCTCGCCAAGCGAAGCCGGTCGGAGAGCAACACCGCATATGCCCAGGGAGGGATTGCGGCCGTCTTCGGCCCACAGGACAGCTACGAGCAGCACATCCACGACACGCTCGTGGCCGGCGCGGGACTGTGCCGCGAGGAAGCGGTGCGCGTCACCGTCACTGAAGGACCGGGGCGCGTGCGGGAACTGATCGAGCTGGGAGCGGAGTTCACGCGCGACGCCTCTCCTTTCGGGTACCACCTCACGCGCGAGGGCGGGCATTCCCAGCGGCGCGTGGTGCACGCCGCCGACCTCACCGGGATGGAAGTCGAGCGCACCCTGCTCGGTGCCGCCGCCGCGGCGGGAGTGCAGTTCTTCGAGGATCACCACGCGATCGATCTCATCCTCGCCTCGAAGCTCGGCGCTTCGTCCGAGCGCGTGGTCGGCGCCTACGCGCTCGATACCAGGTCCGGACACGTGCACAGCTTCGTCGCCAAAGCGGTCGTGCTCGCGACCGGCGGTGCGGGGAAGGTCTACCTCTATACGACCAATCCCGACGTCGCCACGGGCGACGGCCTGGCGATGGCCCACCGCGCGGGCGCGGCGGTCGCCAATCTCGAGTTCATCCAGTTCCATCCGACCTGCCTCTACCATCCGGAGGCGAAGAACTTCCTCATCTCGGAGGCGCTGCGCGGCGAGGGCGGCATCCTCCGGAACAAGGCGGGCGAGGCGTTCATGGAGCGCTACGACCCGCGCAAGGAGCTCGCGCCGCGCGACGTGGTGGCGCGCAGCATCGACAGCGAGCTGAAGCGCCGCGGCGACGACTCCGCCTTCCTCGACATGACGCACCTGGGGAAGGCATTCCTGGTCGAGCACTTCCCCCACATCTATACGACGTGCCTCGCCTTCGGATTCGACATGGCGGTGGCGCCGATCCCGGTGGTTCCCGCGGCGCACTACGTCTGCGGGGGAGTCTGCACGGACCTGCAAGCGCGCACGACGCTGCCCGGGCTGCTCGCCGCGGGCGAGGTGGCGTGCACCGGTGTGCACGGGGCGAATCGGCTGGCTTCGAACTCATTGCTCGAGGGCCTCGTCTTCGGCCACCGTGCGGCGGACACGGCGCGCGGGATCGCGGCCGAGTCGCCGCGGCCTCCGCCGGTCCCGGATTGGGACCCGGGGGGGGCGGTGCCGCCCGACGAGGGCGTGATCGTGAAGCAGAATTGGGACGAGATCCGCCACCTGATGTGGAACTACGTCGGCATCGTGCGCACTGACAAGCGGCTCGCGCGCGCCCAGAGGCGCCTCGACAACCTCGCTGGGGAGATCCAGGAGTACTACTGGGGGTACCTGGTCGATCGGGACATGCTGGAATTGCGCAACCTCGCGGAGATGGCGAGGCTGATCGTCGCCTGCGCGGAGGAGCGGAAGGAGAGCCGCGGGCTGCACTACACCTTGAGCTGGACGGGGCACGTGCCGCCGCGCGACACGGTGCTGGTGCGGGGCCGTCCGGCGCCCGCGGCGTGGCCAAGGTAGCGCATCAAAGCGCCGCCAGGAGATCGATCTTGAACATCACCGCATCGCCCCGGGTCGCCGAGGGCGCCATGAGGGCGCCGGTCTCCCTGAACAGGGAAAGCCGGTGATCGTTCGGCGTCAGCGCCCCGGAAGTCTGGTGCGTGTACGCAAGATACACTTTCGAGCCGACGCGCCATTCCCAACGAAGGACCAGGTTCAGCGAGAGATCCGCGGCCCGCTGGTCCGGGTACGCCGGAACGTCGGCGGGCGTCGCACGCGCGAGCCCCTCGACCTGGACCGTCGAGCGTCCCGGTCCGACCACGGCGCGTAGCACGTCACCGTAGGCGACTCCCTCCGTGAACAATTGCGCGAACGCCTGTACGGAGAGGTGCGGCCCCAGCGCGGCGGTTCCGCGCAGCACCGTGCTCAGCGACTGCGCGTACTGCGGCGCGAGCAGGTAGAGTCGCCAGGACCGAGCCGCTGTGCGGGGGTCGAGCTCGGTCGAGGGATCGCCGCCCAACTCGGGTGCGCCCGTCGCACCGCGGATTCGCCGGACTGCGCCTCCATCGTTTTCGTACGTCAAGGAGAGGCCCGCCTCGAACGCCGGGGTACGCCGGAACGTCGGCGGGCGTCGCACGCGCGAGCCCCTCGACCTGGACCGTCGAGCGTCCCGGTCCGACCACGGCGCGTAGCACGTCACCGTAGGCGACTCCCTCCGTGAACAATTGCGCGAACGCCTGTACGGAGAGGTGCGGCCCCAGCGCGGCGGTTCCGCGCAGCACCGTGCTCAGCGACTGCGCGTACTGCGGCGCGAGCAGGTAGAGTCGCCAGGACCGCGCCGCTGTGCGGGGGTCGAGCTCGGTCGAGGGATCGCCGCCCAACTCGGGTGCGCCCGTCGCACCGCGGATTCGCCGGACTGCGCCTCCATCGTTTTCGTACGTCAAGGAGAGGCCCGCCTCGAACGCCGGATGGGGCCGGAACGTCAGCTCCGCGCCCGCGGCGGTCTTGCGCTCGAGCAGACCCTCGCTGAGTTGCTGCGCTGCGGAGAATGAGGCGATGAGCGGCTGGCGTGAATCGGTGCTCACGTCGACAGAAATCCGCGCCGCGCCGCGCTGCGCGAGTGGCGTGCCATCTCCCAACTCGCGATCGTCGACCGAGCGCAGCAAGAGACCGGTGGACACCGATCCGCTCCAGTACGAGTTCAGCGTCACGGACGAGTCGAGGTACATGGCCCGGCGGAGCCGGGAGCCGTTGAAATTGTGCTGATCGTCTGCGCTCAAGCGCACCATCGCCTTCTGCCAGCGCGCGCCAGGATGGAGGTCACGCATCGTCAGCGCGGGTCGCAACCGGATCAGGTTGCCCCGATCCATGAAGCCGAGATCGTTCACCCAGAACTTGGGAGAGAGGAGGTCGGTGGAGACGCTCGCGTTGAGGGCGCCGCCGTCCCGTCCGAGCCGCGCGGAGGCAGCCCATCCCGTCGATCCCGCGCCGAGCACTGTCCCATCGAGGAGCACGGCATCGCTGCCGCCCGCCAGCATGGATCCAGCCAGCTGCAGCGTCGCGTTCAAGTCGCGATCATGATCGAAAGCGGCGAAGTCCGTCGCGGCGGCGAGCGAATGCCGCTCGGCGGCCCCGAACGGGTCGAGCGCCGTCGCCGCGAGGCCTGCCACCAAACCATCCCCTACGTTGCGGCGAACACGGAGGGCCGTCGCCTGCGCTGCCTCGGCGGCCAGCCGATCGGTGGAACGGCCGTCGCCGGACAATACGTTCGCGTACGCGCGCGGCTCGAACGCCGTCAGCGCCTGCACGCTGTACGGTCCGCTGCTTCCCGACATCTTGGCGGCCCCGGCGATGGTCCGCGCGCCGGGTGAGGCCATCAGCATCTCGCCGTCTGCGAGCATCGGCTCCACGGGCGCCGCGCCGATGCGCCGCGAGTAGAAGATCTGATACGCGCTCGAGAGCGGCAGGTTGAAGA
>VBKQ01000025.1 GCA_005879505.1 Deltaproteobacteria bacterium | reverse complement strand
GTCGACGCGCTCCCCGCCGCCTCCCTGCTGGTGCTCGCCTTCGACGGCGAGAGCGAGGAGTACGCGGCGCACGAGGGCGAGGTCGCGCTGGCCATCTGTGACCGGGCGCGCGGCGAAAACCTCGGCCCCGCGGCCGGAGAGCGCAGCCTGCAGTCCATGCATCGGGCGAGCTGGGCGCAGGCGCCGCTGTTCGCCGCCGGCGCGTTCGTGGAGATGCTGGACGTCGCCACCACCTGGGAACGCGCCGAGGCGCTCTGCCTGGCGGTCCGCCGCGCCGCCGAGGGACTCGCGTTCGTTCGCGCGCAGTTCGCCAACGCCGCCCCGGAAGGCTGCGCGCTCGAGCTGTCGTTGCTCGGGTTCGCGGGAGCGCCGGCGGAGGAGGTCGCCCGCGGTTCCCGCGACGACGCCGAGGCGGACCTGGAAGAGGCGCAACAGCGCCGCGAGACCGCTTTGGCGGCGGCCCTTTCCGCAGTGGCCGACGAAGGCGCGACCATCTCGCACCACAGCGGGGTCGGCGCCTTCCGGCACGTCTTCCTCCGGCGGGAGCTCGGCGAGGGAATCCGGCAGCTGCGCGCCCTGAAGAAGGCCTTCGATCCCAGAGGCATCCTCAATCCGGGAAAGCTGCTCTTGTGACGGTGCGCGACGACCTCGCCGCCGCCGGAGCGATGCTCGTCGAGGACGGCGAGGGCATCCGGGTGACGCCCTCCAGCGTCGCCTCGCTCGCAAGGGCGGTCGCGGTCGTGCGCGCGCACAGGGTTGCGCTTCGCGTCCGCGGCAGCGGCGACGCGCCGGTCAACGCGCCGCCCTCGGGAGTCCTGCTGGATCTCGGCTCGCTGGACCGCATCGCGACGGTGAACGCGGCCACCGGGATCGCCCGCGTCGAGGCCGGCTGCAGCGTCGCTGCCCTCGAGTCGGCTGTCCGCCGCGCCGGCTGCACGCTGGGGCCGCTCTTGCCCTCGGTGCGCGCCGGGTCGGTGGGAGCGTGGCTCGCCGGTCCGACGCGCGGAGCCCGTGGGATCCCCGGCGCGCGCCGCGAAACGGCCGCCCTCAGCCTCGCTGCCGTGCTGCCCGACGGCCGCATCGCTGAGGGCCGCGCCGCACCCGCCAAGGCGGTCGGTCCCGATCTCGCCCACCTCTCCCTCGGCGCAGGAGGGCGGCTGTGCGTGATCGCGGCCGCCTGGATCCGCCTCTTTCCCGCGACGCCCGCGCTGGCGAGCGCGTGGAGCTGCCCGGACGTGGCGGCGGCGGTCTCGGCGCTGGAGCTCGTCTGCCAGCGCCGCCTGGCGCCGGCGCGCGCGAGGATCCTGGCAGGCGCGGACGGCGCGCGTCTTGCCCTCGCCTGGGAGGGCGTGGAGAGTGCCGCCATCGAGCGCGATCGGGCGGCAGGCCTGCTCGCCGCGACCTGCTCGCCCTTGCCCGAAGTTCCCGCCAACTGGGTGCGCGATTCCGTCGAGGGACATCCCGTCGAGGTCGACACGCGCTGGGCAAACCTGCGGGGCTGGTCGCCGCAAGGGGACCTGCACCTGTTCGGGCTGCATGCGGGCGGATCGTTCGCGGTGCTCTCGCTCCCGGAAGCGCGCGCCGCCGAGGAGTGCGCTGCGCTGGCGCGTGCCGCCGGGGCTCGCGTGATCGCGCCGCGCCGGTTGCGCGACAGCGGTCCGGGATGGGAGGCGGCGGGGGCAGGGGCCGCATGGCAGCGCCTGGTCGAAGTGCTGGGAGTCGAGGGGTGACGGCGCTGCAGCGGGCCCAGGAGCTGTGCGAATACTGCCCGAAGATGTGCCGATTCGCCTGTCCCGTGAGCGAAGCCGCGCGGCGCGAAGCGCTCACTCCCTGGGCGAAAGTGTCGCTCGCCGCGCTAAGCGCGCGGGAGCCCGACGCGTCGGCGGCGCTGGCATTCGCGGGTTGCACGGGCTGCGACAGGTGCGCTCACCACTGCGCTCACGACAACGACGTCAAGGGGATCCTCTTTGCGGCGCGAGCGACCGCCGTTCGCGCCGGAGTCGCTCCCCGCCCCTGCACGGAGCTCGCGCTGCGCTTCTCCGCTCGCGGCCATGGCGAGACCACCGATCTCGCCGCCGTGCGCCGGTCGCTGCCGGAGGCTCGCGGAGAGGCGGTGCTGTTCGCCGGCTGCGAGGCGCTCGCGCGCGGCGGCCAGGACGTCCGCGACACGCTGTTGGTGGCGGAGCGGCTGGGTGCGCCGCTGACGCTCGCGCCCGAGGCCGCGCTCTGCTGCGGCCGCAAGCTGCTGGAGGGAGGTCATCCGGAGCTGCACGAGGCGCATGGCGTCCGCGTGCGCGGCTCCCTCGTGCGGGCGCGCCGCCCGGTCCACCTCGTGTTCCTCGATCCGGGCTGCGCAGCCGACGTGCGCGAGCGGTGGGCGCTTCCGGAGAGGTCCCGCGTCGAGCACGTGACCACGTACCTGGCGCGGCTGCTGGTCGCGATGCCGGAGGAGGACCGCCCGCCGCCGCTGCAAGAGACCTTCGCCTTTCACGACCCGTGCGCGCTCGCCCGCGAGCTGCGCGAGACGATCGCGCCCCGTGCGCTGCTCGCCGCCGCCGTCTCCGACGTGCGCGAGCCGGCCCGCTGCGGCGTGGACACGAGCTGCTGCGGGGCGTCCGGCCTGCTCCCCCGGACGATGCCCGACATCGCCCAGCGGATCGCCGAAGACCGACGGGCCGAGCTGGGAGGCCCGGCGGTGACCTCGAGCCCCGCTTGCGCCTCCGCCCTGGGCGCGACTGAGGTAGTCTCGGTCCTCGCGCGCTGGCTCGCGCAGGGAACGCGTTGAAACCCTTCCTGGTCGTCAATCCTCGCTCCGGGCACGGAGCGACCGCGCGGCATTTCGACAGCATCGTGCAGGCGGTGCGCGGCGCGGTGGGCGATGTCGACCATGTCTTCACCGAGCGCGCGATGCACGCGGCGGACCTGACGCGCGAGGCGCTGCGCGCCGGCCACGACCTGGTGATCGCGGTCGGTGGAGACGGGACCATCAACGAGGTGGTGAACGGGTTCTTCCATCCGGCGCGCCCTGGCGAGGCGCCCAGGCCGGTCCGCGCCGGCGCCGCGCTCGCGATGCTCCCGCGCGGGACCGGCGGCGACTTCCGGCGATCGCTCCGGCTCGACGGCGATCTGGTGCGCTGCGCCGCCCGCCTCAACGGCGGCCGGACCCCCATCGACGTGGGGCGCGTGGACTACACCACCCCTGCGGGCAGCGCCGCGAGCCGGTATTTCATCAACGTCGGCGAAGTCGGGATCGGCGCCAAGGTGGTCGAGATCGCCAATCGCTCCAACAAGCGGCTGGGCGGGAAGATCACCTTCAAGATCGCCTCGCTGCGCGCGCTGGCCGGTTGGCGCGACGTGCGCATCCGCGTCTCCTTCGACGAAGCGCCGGAGGAAGACCTGGCGGTGACCACGCTGGTGGTCGCCAACGGGAAGTACTTCGGCGGCGGCATGATGGTCGCGCCGGAGGCGCGGCTCGACGACGGACGATTCCACGTAACCATCTGGAGCGGCTACGGTCTCTCCGACTTCGTGCTCAAGGGTGGTTCGATGTACGACGGGTCCCACGTGCGGCTGAAGGGAACGCGCACCCGGACGGCCCGGACGATCCGCGTGACCTCGCGGGATCCGGCGCCGGCAGGCATCGAAGCCGACGGAGAGCGGCTCGGGCAGCTCCCGGCCACCTTCACGCTGTTGCCCGGCGCACTTCACCTCGTGCGCTAGAACACATTTCACAACCCGTACCGGCACGGTTGCGCTCAAGCGTAGTCGTCAAGCCGCCTTCGGCGGCCGCGACTAGTTTGGCGAGGCGCGCGCCTCGCACTATCCTCGGAGCATGCCGCTCCTCGCGATCCTGCTGTTCGCCGCAGCCCCGGGCCAGGACGTCGTGCAGCTCACTTCGAAGGCGCAGCTCAAGGAGCTGTGCGAGATGCTGCGGGCGCACCCTTCGGAGACGGACCTGGATCCCGCCCAGATCGCCGAGGCGCGAAAGGAGGCGCAGGCGCGCCGCGAAGAGGTGGCGGGACGCTGGTACCGGGTCGAGGTCCCGTCGAAGGGGTTCGCCTTCGGACGCTATCGCACGCAGGACCAGCAGCTCGAGCTCGACGGAGACCGGCCGCTGCGGGCGATCGACAACATGCTCTCACTCGATCTGGAAGGCATCGATGAGGTGTCGTTCACCGCGCGCTCCGAGCAGGTCACCGCCTGGGCGCAGGAGAAGAAGGCGAAGGCGTTGAAGCTGGTGGTCGTGTGGAAGCCGTCGGGCGCCCGCTGCGCGGGAAGCGCCGCGGCGGAAGCGTGGCGCATCGCCGGTCACGCCCGGTCGTGGGAGCTCGTCGGCGCGCAGGGCACGCTCGCCTCGGCCAACGAGGAGGGCGACCCCGTCGGCGGGGGGCCGCGCCAGGTGCGCATCGAGAAGGTGACGCTCGATTCCGACGAGGCGCCGCTGGAGAACGAAGGCCGCAGCCGGCTCGCTTCCTCGCAGGGGGCGCTGGACCGCTGCGCCGGTGGCGCCGTGCGGACCGGGAAGCTGGTGATGGCGTTTTCCGTGCACGAGGGGAAGGTGCGCGAGCCGCAGGTGATCATGGACTCGCTGCGCGACGAGAAAGTCGCGGGGTGCCTGGCACGGGCGATCTCGGGAGCGGAGATGGGCGGCACCGGCCGCGGCACCGCTTCGATTACGGTTCAGTAGAGGAAGTGCAACAACAATGGCCGCATACTCGCGCCTTTGGCGCGGGAGCAGCTAGTGGGCGGTAGCCCAGGTCTCGCCCGAGCCCAGCTCGACCACGAGCGGCACCGCCAGATCCGCTGCGCTGCTCATCTGGTCCTTGACGATGCGCCCGACCTCCGCCACCTCGGCCGGCGGCGCCTCCAGCACCAGCTCGTCGTGAACTTGCAGGAGCATGCGGGCCTGGTATTTGCCGCGCAGCGCGGCGTCGACTTTCAGCATCGCGCGCTTCACGAGATCGGCGGCGGTCCCCTGGATGGGCGTGTTCACGGCGGTCCGTTCGGCGGCGCTGCGCGCTGCCGGGTTCTTGCTGTTGATGTCCGGCAGATAGCGGCGGCGCCCGAACATCGTCTTCACCATCCCGCTGGTGCGGGCCTGCGCGATGGTGTCGTCGAGCCACTGCTTCACCTTCCCGTAGCGGGCGAAGTAGCGCTCGATGATGTCCGCCGCTTCGCTCTTCTCCAGTCCGAGGCGGTGAGCGAGACCGAAAGCCGAGAGGCCGTAGGCGATGCCGTAGTTGATCATCTTCGCGATGTCGCGTTGGCGGCGCGTGACCTCCGAAGGCGGGATGCCGAACGTCTCGCCGGCGATGCGGGCGTGGAGATCCTCGCCCGATTCGAAGCTCGCGCGCAGCACCGGATCGCCGGAGATGTGGGCGAGCACGCGCAGCTCGATCTGCGAATAATCGGCACTCAAGAGCTTCCAGCCCGGCTCGGGAATGAACGCCTCGCGGATCTTCGCGCCGATGGACGTGCGGATGGGAATGTTCTGCAGATTGGGGTTCACGCTGGAGAGCCGGCCCGTCGCGGCGACCGCCTGATCGAAGGTGGTGTGCAGGCGCCCGTCCCTGCCGATCACGGCCGGCAGTGCGTCGAGGTACGTGCTCTTCAGCTTCGTCAGCTGCCGGTGCTCGAGCACCTTCGCGGGCAGCGGATGTTGCTGGGCGAGCTCCTCCAGAACCTCCTGGTCGGTGGAGGGGCCCGTCTTTCCCCGTTTGAGGACCGGCAGGTTCAGCTTCTTGTAGAGGACCTCGGCGAGCTGCTGCGTCGAGGCCGGCAGGAACTCGCCGCCGGCGAGCTGGTAGATCTCTTCTAGCAGCGCGTCGATCTGGCGGCCGAGCTCGTGCGAGAGCCGCTGCAGTCTCGGGACGTCGATGCGGATGCCGGTCAGCTCCAGGTTCGCGAGCACCTCGATCAGCGGCTTCTCGATGTCCTGGTAGAGCCCATGCAGCTCCGGATCCGCCCTCAGGTCTTCCCCTAGCGCCTCGCAGAGCCGGCGCGCTCCTTCGACCAACGCGCAGGCGGCCGCGGCGGTCTCATCCACCGGAACTTCGGCGAGCGGCGTCGCCTTCCTTCCCTTGCCTGTGCGCTCGCACAGCTCCTTCAGGAGCGGCAGCTCGCAACTGATGCGCTCGCGGGCGGTCTGCACCAGCGAATGGTCGCGCCCGGTGGGATCGATCAGATACGAGGCGAGCCTCGAGTCGAGGCCCAGCCCGGTGAGGCGGACGCCGGCGCGCCGCCAGGCGTCGAGGTCGCGCTTGAGGTCGTGTCCATCCTTGACGACGTTCGGGTCTTCGAGCAGCGGCTTGAGCAAGGCGATGGCCTTCGCGGCATTCAATTCCGCCGGAGCGAACAGCGCTCCGGAAACGCCTGCGCGGTGGCCCAGCGGCACGTAGACCGATTCGTCCGGCAACGACACGGCCAGGCCGAGCAGCTCGTCGCGCAGCGGCTCGTCCTCGCTGGTCAGGGTGAGGAGCGCGAAGCGGTTCGCGGCGCGCGCTTTGTCGACCAGGCGCTGGACGTGCTCGAGCGTCGTGGCCGTCGATCGCGCCCCGGAAGGCGGAGTGGGCGGAGGGCGCGGCAGATCGTTCACCAGGCGCACGAACTCCAGCTCGGTGAACAACTTGCGCGCCCGCGGCTCGTCCACCGGCTTGCGCTCCAGGTCCTCGAGCTGCACCGGCAGCGGAAGCTCCCCGTAGAGAGAAATCAGCTGCCGGCCCCGCCGCACGCTCTCCACGCTTGCGAGCAGGTTCTCCCGCAGCTTCGGTTTCTTCACGTTGGCGGCGTTCGCAAGGACGTTCTCGAGAGTGCCGTACTCCTTGAGCAGGCCGGCGGCCGTCTTTTCGCCGACCCCGGGGACGCCGGGAATGTTGTCGATCTTGTCGCCGGTGAGCGCGAGGAGGTCCGCCACTTGCTG
>VBKQ01000092.1 GCA_005879505.1 Deltaproteobacteria bacterium | reverse complement strand
TTCCGCCGGGCTTCGCGAAAGCGCTTCGGCGTGCTCGCGCCGCTATTCGTGGGGGCGGTCACGGCTGGGCTCTTCTTCGCCGGACTGCTCTGGGCGACGCGAGCCGCGACCTTCTCGCTGACGCCCCTTCGGCCGCGCCACGAACCGTTTGGCGAAGGCGACGTCCTCCGCGTCGGATTCGCGATGGGGCTGACCTACTACGCTCTCTGGGCGCTGGCGTTCGTCCTCCCCATGCTCGCGGAGGACGCGCGTGTGCGCGCGCTCGAGGCCGACAAGCTTCGCACGGAGGCGGAGCTCGCCCGGCTCCGCTCGCATCTCGAGCCGCACTTCCTCCTCAACACGCTCAATGCCATCGCGGGACTGGTGGCCGAAGATCCGCGCGAGGCGCGCCGGCTGCTCGGTGCCCTGGGCGACCTGCTGCGCGACGCGGTGACTCCGGACGGCGAGATGCAGACGCTGGGCGAACAGATCGAATGGCTCCGCCGGTACGCGCACATCCTCGAAATCCGTCATGCGGGCGATCTCGCCTTCCACTGGCAGGTCGGCGGTGGAACGCGCCGCGCGCTCTTGCCTCGGCTCTTGCTGCAGCCGCTGGTGGAGAACGCGGTCAAGCACGGCGCGCTGATGCGCCCGGGCGGCGGCGAGATCACCGTGCGCACCGAGCTCGGCGACGGTCCGAAGCTCATCTGCATCGTCGAGGACAACGGGCCTGGAGTCCCGCAGCTGGCGACGAGGCCCGGGGCGTTCGGCCTCCTCTCGGTGCGCCGCAGGCTGGCTCTCCGGTATTCGGACACGGCCACCCTGCGGCTCGAGTCCTCCCCGGCGGGGACGCGATCGGTGGTCGAGCTTCCGCTTGAGCAAGGGAGCGTGCCATGAGCGAACGGACGATTCCCCTCAGGGCGCTGGTGCTCGAGGACGAATGGCCGACGCGCAATTACCTGGTCAAACTGATCGAGGACACGCATCGCGCGGAGGTGATCGGCGCCGTGGCCACTCTCGAAGAGGCGCGCGAGGCGATGAAGGGTTCGCCGATGGATGTCGTTTTCGTCGATGTCCAGCTGACCGCCACCGGCGATTCGCGCACGGGCCTGGACCTGATCCGCTCGATGGCTCGCGAGCCCTCTGCGCCGATGTTCGTACTCGCGACGGCGTCCTCGCAGCACAGCCTGGAGGCCTTCGACCTCGGCGTCGTCGACTACATCCTCAAGCCGTATACCGAGGAGCGTGTCGAGCAGTGCCTCAAGCGCCTTCTCGAGCGCCGCGCATCCCGGTCGCAAGGCCCGCGACGGGTCGTGGCGCGGCGAAAGAAGAGTCTCGTCTTCCTCGACCCTGACACCATCTGGGCCTTCGAGGCGGCGGACCGGCTCACATTCGTGCACGCGCCCGAGGGGAGATTCGACATCGATCTCTCGCTGGCGGCGATCGAGGCATCGTTCGGCCGGGCGCTCTTTCGCGTCCACCGGAACTGGCTGGTCAACCTGGCTTACGTCAAGGAGTTGGACCGCGACATCGCCGGGGCGACGGTGACGGTGGGCCGCGACATCGGACCGGAGGGGCGGAGCATCCAGGTGCCCGTCTCGCAGGACCGATCCAAGGCGCTGCGGGACGCGCTCCTGGAGAACGCGACCGGCCTGCGCCGCACGTAAGACCTGTGCCTCAGTTGTGATTCGCGGCGATCGGATCCGCGACCGGGCCAGCCCACGGCGAAATCACCGGGCTCGCGTTCTTCATAGCGCCGACTTCGCGGCGGTCGAACGCGCGGTCATGCGCGCATGCGGCGATGCTCAAGAGCACGACGGCGGCGATGCGGATGGCGCGTGAACCATTCGGCTTCATGACGACCTCCTCACGCAGCGCAGGCTAGGAGGCGGCCGGCGCCGGGGCTGCAAAATGCCGACCAGTGGCGGATTGCTGCCGACGGGCGCCGCAGCTTTCGCGAGGGCCTTTCACTACAGTCGGTACGTGAAGATCATCACCATTCGTGGAGAGCTTTCATGACCCGCTTGCGCGCGCTGGTGCTCGAGGACGAGTGGCCGGCTCGCAACTACCTGGTGCAGCTGATCGAGGAGACCCGGCTCGCCGAAGTGGTCGGAGCGGTCGCCTGCGTCGGTGAGGCGCGGGAAGCGCTAGCCGGGCTCCCGGTAGACGTCGTCTTCGTCGACGTTCAGCTTTGCGGCGGCGAGAGCGGTCTCGACCTGGTCGAGTCGGCGGTCGCCTCGCACTCCGAGGGCGCGCGTCCGGCCGGCCCCGGCCCGCTTCGCGTGGTCGCGCGGCGCAAGAGGAACCTCGTCTTCCTCGACCCGGCGGAGATCTGGGCCTTCGAGGCGTCCGACCGCTTGAGCTTCGTGCACTCGCGTCAAGGCAAGTTCGACATCGACCTGTCCCTCGCCGCCATCGAGACCTCCTTCGGCCGATCCCTCCTGCGCGTCCACCGCAACTGGTTGGTGAACCTCGACTTCGCGAGGATCCTGGAGCGCGAGGACGGCGAAACCAGCTTGTTCGTCGGACCTTCGCTGGACGACGAGAGCCAGGGCGTGCGCATCCCGGTCTCCCGCGATCGCGCACCGGCGCTTCGGGCGGCCCTGCTCGCGAACGCGACCGGGTTGCGCCAGACCTAGCCGCCGGATTTCTAATTGGGCGGCAGCACCAGCTGCGCCCGTGCCGTGAAGAGAAGGCGCCGTGCGAACGCCACCGCGATCATGCCCGCCACCGCCGCCACCGCGACCAACTGATAGAGGATCACGATCTGATACCGGACCGCCTGCTCCGGCGGGGTGCCGCTGACGATTTGTCCGGTCATCATCCCCGGGAGCGCGACCAGGCCCACCGTGAGCAGGCCGTTGATCGTCGGCAAGAGCGCGGCCCGGAGCGTCGCGCGCACCTGCCGCTCCAGCGCCTGCCGCGGTGTCGCGCCGAGAGCGAGCAGCGCTTCCACCTGATCAGCCTCGCTGCGCGCCGACGCAAAGATCCGCTCGAATACCTGCGCAACCACGTTCATCGCGTTCGAGAGCATCATCCCGCTGATGGGAACCAGGTAACGCGCCTCGTACCAGGGGTGCAGCGGCACCACCGCGGCAAAGACGGGCAGCACGGCGACCAGCGTGCCGGCGCCGATGGCGGCGATGGCCCGCGGGAAGAGTACCTTTCGCGGCGGTCCGTGCTCCACGCGCCGTGCCGCGGTCGCGCCCGCGACCACGAGCATCACGGCGAGCAGCAAGAGCACCCACGCCGGATGCTCGTGGTTGAAGAGCAGGAGCAACACGTATCCGATGGCGATGAGCTGCGCGGCGCCGCGCACTGCTCCCCAGAGCAGATCGCCCTCCAGTCCAAGGCGGCTGCGGCGCGAGAGCGCGATGGCGACCGCGATCAAACCGAGCGAAAGGAGCAGCCGCGGCAAGGTGATGTGCGCGTAGCTCATGAATCGATCGCCAGCCGTCCGCGCTCGCAGCGATAGAGCGTTCCGCCCAGTGCGCGCGCATGCGCATCTTCGTGCGTGACCATGACGATGGACAGGCCCCGCAGGCGCAGCTCACGCAGCAGCGCGACGATGCGCTCACCCGCCTCCGGATCGAGCGCCGCCGTCGGTTCGTCGAGCAGCAGCACCTCCGGCGCGTTGGCCAGCGCCCTTGCCAGGGCGACCCGCTGTTTTTCCCCGCCGGACAGGATGCGCGCTTCACGCTGCAGGATCGGCTCGTCGAGGCCGACGGCCCGGATCAGGTCGCTCGCTTGGGCATCGCTCAGCGATTCGCCATGCAGCGCCGGACCGGTCTTTAGATTTTGCACCACGCTGCCCTCGAACATCGCGGGCTGCTGCGCCAGAAAGGCGACCCGGGTCCGGAACTGTGTCGGCACGATCTGGCGCGCGTCGCGCCCGCCGAGCAGCACCGCTCCCCCGTCGGGCTCGAGGAGGGTCGCGAGCGCGCGCGCAAACGTGCTCTTGCCGCTGCCCGAGGGACCCTGGATGGCGACGGCCTCGCCGGACCGCACCAGGATCGACGCGCGGTCCAGGATCCGGCGACCTTCGCGCACCACCACGAGCTCTCGCGCCTCGAGCGTCGAGGTCATTTCGCGGAAGCCGCAGTCACCGGTAGCCTGGTCATGCCCGAACCTTACCGGTCCGCGCAAGCCGCCGCCGGGTGGATCCGACCGCCGCCGTCAGCGTGTCGACGAACGCCGGGCAACGGCCGAACGAAGGCTCTGTCGGATTGAAGAGCACCGGGCTCAAAGGACATTGCATCATGCCGGCGCACTCCGTAACTAACGAGGTCTCCGGAGACGCCATGCCCGACGAAGTAGCGAGCCTGCACCTGGTTCAGCCTGCCGAACAAGCCACCGAGCCAGCGCTCGCGGAAGCGAGGTCCTGGGGCGATGCATTCCTCGCCAAGCCGGCGGCCGGCGACCACATCGTGCAATTCTATGAGGACGAACGATTCCTCTTCGACGCGGTGGCGCATTTTGCCGGCGCGGGCCTGACAGCCGGCGAGCCGGTGTTGATCGTCGCCACCGAGCCTCACCGCATGGCCTTCGCGCAGCTGTTGCGGCGCAACGGCTGCAGGGTCGAGGAGGCCGTCGCCTCCGGTCTGCTGACGATGTTGGACGCTCAAGAGACGCTCGTGCGCTTCATGGTGGGCAACGAGCCGGACGCCGAGCGGTTCTATTCCGTCCTCGGCGAGGCCCTTCAGAATAGCCGCGCGCAGCGTAGCCAGGCGCGCGTGCGGGTCTTCGGCGAGATGGTCGACCTGCTCTGGCGCGGCGGCAATCGCGCCGCCGCCATCCGGCTCGAGGATCTGTGGAACGAGCTCGCGCGGCTGCATTCGTTCACCCTCCTCTGCGCCTACGCGATGGGCAATTTCTACATGCCGGGTGATGGCGAGCCGTTCGACAAGGTTTGCGGCCGTCATTCCCACGTCATTCCTGGGAACGAAAGGACCGCGCTGCGATCGCTGGAGCACGAGGTACAGCAGCGCAAGGAGTTGGAGGCGGCGCTGCGCGCGACGCTGAGGAGACGGAGTGCCGCCGCCGGCGTCATGCTGGAGCGGAACGCGCAGGATGCCGAGCGCTTTCGTCTCCTGGTGGAGAGCGTCAAGGACTACGCGATCTTCATGCTGGACGTGGACGGCCGCGTCAGCTCTTGGAATGTCGGCGCCGAGCGCATCAAGGGGTACCGCGCCGACGAGATCCTCGGACAACACTTCTCGCGCTTCTACCCGCCCGAGACTGTCGGCCGCTGTGCAGAGGAGCTCGAGATCGCCGCGCGTGACGGTCGCTTCGAGGACGAGGGCTGGCGCGTACGCAAGGACGGCAGCCGGTTCTGGGCCAACGTCGTCATCAGCCGCATGCTCGGTCGCGACGGCAAGCTGATCGGTTTCGCCAAGGTGACACGCGACCTGACGCACCGGCGCGCCCTCGACGAGGAGCGGATCGCGCGGGCCGCCCTGGAGCAAGCCCTTGCCGAGCAGAAGAAGAGCGAGGAGCTGCGCGAACAGCTCATCGGAATCGTCGGCCATGACCTGCGGTCGCCCCTCTCCTCCGTCATCATGGGAGCGGATCTGATGCTCAAGCGCGGCATGCTCCACGATGCCGACGCGAAGGTGACCGCTCGCATCGCGCGCAGCGCGGAGCGGATGGCGAAGATCATCTCCCAGTTGCTCGACTTCACCAGATCGCGGCTGGGCGGAGGGATGCGCGTCGAGCCCCGGCCGGCCGACCTCGCCGAAATCTGCGCCGAGGTGATCGCCGAAGCGGAAACGACACACCCTGACCGTTCATTGATCTTCGAAGCGGACCCTGACATGCGCGGCGTCTGGGATGGCGAGCGGCTCGCGCAGGTGGTCTCGAATCTCGTCGGCAACGCCATCGCTCACGGCAAGGCCGACGGTGCCGTGAGCCTCGTGCTGCGGGACGAGGGCGACAGCGTCACCCTGTCCGTTCACAATCAGGGGCCGGCCATCCCTGCCGAGGTGCTGCCGGCGATTTTTGAGCCCTTCCGCCGCCTGGCACGGCGGGCCTCGCGCAACAACGACGGCCTCGGCTTGGGATTGTTCATCTGCCGCGAGCTGGTCGCCGCCCACCGCGGCGAGATCTCGGTGCAGTCGACCGACGAGGCCGGGACCACCTTTACCGTTCGCCTGCCGCGTCAGCCATAGAGCGCAAGCGGCCGGGATCGGCAGCAACGAAACCAAAAGCACTTGGTGGAATCGAAGGCTCCGAGTCGATCCTCATCGGAAGGGCTGGACACGCATGCAGACGATGACCGTACCTGTGCTCCGCGGCGCCGCGCTTGCCGCGGCGCTGTCGCTTCTCGCCGTGCTTCCATCGGCGTGCAGCAAAGGAACGGCCGCCACTCCCCCACCGCCGCCGACCGTCGCCGTGGTCGACGTAGTGAAGCAGGACGTGCCGCTGCGCACCGAGTGGGTCGCCACGCTGGACGGCTACGTGAACGCCAGAATCCAGCCGCAGGTCACCGGCTACCTCGTCAGGCAGAGCTACGTGGAGGGCTCGTTCGTCAAGAAGGGGGACGTGCTGTTCGAGATCGATCCGCGTCCCTTCCAGGCGGCGCTCGACCAGGCCCGCGGGCAGAAGGCGCAGGCCGAAGCGCAGCTCGGGCGCGCGGCCCGCGACGTCGAGCGCGACACGCCGCTGGCGGAGGCGCACGCCATCCCCCGCAGCCAGCTCGACAACGACATCCAGGCCAAGCTCGCTGCTGCGGCGGCGGTCGACTCCGCCAAAGCGGCGGTGAAGACGGCCCAGCTCAATCTGGAGTTCACCAAGGTTCGCTCGCTCACCGATGGAATCGCCGGCATCGCCCGGGGACAGCTCGGTGACCTGGTGGGGCCGTCGACGCTGCTTACCTCGGTCTCGCGTCTCGATCCCATCAAGGCGTACGTCGCCATCAGCGAGCGCGAATATCTCAGCTTCGTCGGCGGGCTCGCGGGACCGGAGTCCGCGCGCCCGTTCCCCAATGGCGACACCCCGCTCGACCTGGTCCTCGGGGACGGCAGCATCTACCCGCACCCCGGCAAGTTCGTGCTGGCCGATCGCCAGGTCGAGCCGGCGACCGGCACAATCCGGATCGCGGCAGCGTTCCCCAACCCGGGGAACATCCTGCGGCCGGGTCAGTTCGGACGGGTGCGCGCGACCGTCGGGCTGAAGCAGGACGCGCTGGTGGTGCCGCAGCGCGCGGTCACCGAGCTGCAGGGCAGCTACCAGGTCGCGGTCGTGGGTGAGGACAACAAAGTGGCGATCCGATCGGTCAAGGTCGGAGCGCGCGTCGGCAGGCTGTGGGTGATCGAGGACGGGTTGGCGGCGGGCGAAAAGGTGGTGGCCGAAGGGGTGCAAAAAGTGCGAGACGGGGTTGCGGTCACGCCGGTGCCGTTCCAAGCGCCTGCCAAGGGCTAGTCGATGGCTCGCTTCTTCATCAATCGCCCCATCGTGGCGATCGTCATCTCGATCATCACGCTGGTTGGCGGCCTGCTGGCGATGCGTAGCCTGCCGGTTGCGCAATATCCGTCGATCATCCCGCCGCAGATCATCGTCTCCACCACCTTCACCGGCGCCGATGCGGTGACCGTGGAGCAGTCGGTCGCCACCCCGCTCGAACAGCAGATGAACGGCGTCGACAACATGCTCTACATGCAGTCCACGAACGCCAACGACGGGACCATGCAGCTGACGGTCACGTTCGACATCGACACCGACCCGAACATCGATCAGGTCAACGTCTCGAACCGCGTGGCGCAGGCGCAGCCCAACCTGCCCCCCGACGTCAATCAGTTCGGCCTCGCCTACCGGAAGTCCACCGGCCTGCCGATGCTGATCATCGCGCTGTACTCGCCCCATCAGCGTTACGATTCCCTGTTCCTCGCCAATTACGCCAACATCAACATCAACGACGCGCTCTACCGCGTGCGCGGCGTGGGCGAGGTGCGTCTGTTCGGGGCCAGCGACTACGCCATGCGCGTCTGGCTCAAGCCGGACGTACTGGCCAAGCTCGGGCTCACCGTGCCCGACCTGGTGCGGGCGGTGCAGCAACAGAGCACAGTGAATCCGGCCGGCCGCGTCGGGGCGGATCCGGCGCCGCTCGGCAAGGAGATGACCTACACGGTCCGGGCGCAGGGGCGGCTGGAGACGGCCGAAGAGTTCGCGCAGATCGTCGTCCGCTCGAACTCCGACGGCTCGGCGGTGCGCCTGTCCGACGTCGCCCGGATCGAGCTCGGCGCGCTGAACTACCAACAGGTTTCGCGCGTCAACGGGCAGCCGGGCAGCATCGTGGCGGTGTTCCAGGCCCCAGGTTCGAACGCCCTCGACGTGGCCAAGGGCGTGAAGGAGATGATGGCGGAGCTCAAGCAGCGCTTCCCGCCCGACCTCGACTATCTCGTCACGCTCGACACCACCTTGCCGGTCACGGAAGGGATCCGCGAGATCTCGAAGACGATCCTGGAAGCGATGCTGCTGGTGACGCTGGTGGTGTTCATGTTCCTGCAGAACTGGCGCGCCACCCTCATTCCCATCATCGCGGTGCCGGTGTCGTTGATCGGCACCTTCGCGGTCTTTCCGTTGCTCGGCTTCTCCATCAATACCCTCTCGCTGTTCGGGCTGGTGCTCGCCATCGGATTGGTCGTGGACGACGCCATCGTGGTGGTGGAGGCGGTGGAGCACCACATCGAGCAAGGGATGTCGCCGCGCGACGCCACGCTGCAGGCGATGAAGGAAGTGTCCGGACCCGTCGTGGCGATCGCGCTGGTGCTGTCGTCGGTGTTCGTACCCATCGCCTTCGTCGGGGGCATCCAGGGGCGGCTCAACGTCCAGTTCGCCGTGACCATCGCCGTCTCGGTCCTCATCTCGGCATTCAACGCGCTGACCCTGTCGCCGGCCCTGTCGGCGCTGCTGCTGCGACCGCGGCGGCCAAGCCGTGGTCCCCTGGCGCGCTTCTTCGGATTGTTCAACCGGGTGTTCGAGAAGGCCACGCACGGGTATGTCAAATGGAGCCACGGCCTGATCCGGAAGGCGTTCATCGGCGTCGCCATCCTCGTCGCCTTCATCGTCGTCGACGGCATCGTGGGTCGCAAGCTCCCCACCAGCTTCATCCCGGAGGAAGATCAGGGCTTCCTCCTCGCCAACGTGCAGTTGCCGGCGGCGGCGTCTCTCGAGCGCACCGATGCGGTGGCCAGGAAGGTCGAAGCCATCCTGGCCAAGACCGAAGGGGTGAAGGCGTCGTCCACCATCGTCGGCTTCAGCCTGCTGTCGCGGGTTTCGTCGACGTACAACGCCTTCATGTTCGTGCAGCTCAAGCCCTGGAGCGAGCGCGAAGGGGCGGCGCTGGAGGCCCCGGCGATCCTGCGCACCATCAACCGCACGCTCGCCGCGCAGGTTCCGGAAGCGACGGCCTTCGCCTTCAGCCCGCCGGCCATCCCCGGGTTCGGCAACGCCGGCGGCTTCTCCATGTGGCTGCAGGATCGCAGCGGCGGGTCGGTGGAGTTTCTCGATCAAAACGTCAAGGCGTTCCTCGAGGCCGCGCGCAAGCGGCCCGAGCTGACCGGGGTCAACTCGGTGTTCACCACCGGGATTCCGCAAGTCTACGCCGACGTCGATCGGGACAAGGTGCTAAACCAGGGCATCGCGGTCGGCGACGTGTACCAGACGATGCAGACCTATCTGGGCGGCCTGTTCGTCAATCAGTTCAATCGATTCGGTCGCCAATGGCGCGTGTTCCTGCAAGCGGAGGGCGAGGACCGCCTGAGCGAGCAAGACATCGGTCAGTACTACGTGCGGAACAGACAGGGCGACATGGTGCCGCTGTCGACCCTGACGAGCACCCGCCGGATCTCCGGCCCCGAGTACACCAATCGATTCAACCTGTACCGCGCGGCGCAGGTCCTCGGCTCGGCCGCGCCGGGATACAGCTCCGGCCAGGCGCTGGCCGCGCTCGAGGACGTAGCGAAGCAGGTCTTGCCGCGCGAGATGGGATATGGATTCGCGGATCTGTCCTATCAGGAGAAAAAGGCGTCGGGAACGGCGGCGCCGATCTTCGCCTTGTCCTTGCTCTTCGTCTTCCTGATCCTCGCGGCGCTGTACGAGAGCTGGTCGCTGCCGTTCTCGGTGCTCCTCTCCGTGCCGGTGGCGGTTCTCGGTGCCTTTCTCGGGCTCTACCTGCGCAACTTCGACCTGGGGATCTTCGCCCAGATCGGCTTGGCGATGCTCATCGGCCTCGCGGCAAAGAACGCCATCCTCATCGTGGAGTTCGCGCGCGACGAAATGAGGAAGGGGCGGCAACTGGTCGAGGCGGCGCTCGAGGGGGCGCGGCTGCGCCTGCGCCCGATTCTCATGACGTCGTTCGCGTTCATCTTCGGCATGATCCCGCTGTGGATAGCGACGGGAGCGGGCGCGATCGCGCGGCAGATCCTCGGCACGGTGGTGATCACGGGCATGCTCGCGGCGACGGCCATCGCCATCTTCATCATTCCGGTGCTGTTCGTGCTGGTAGAGAGGTTCGCGAACCGGCGCAGGCACGCGCAGCCGGCGGCGCAGATTCCCACCGAGCCGGAACCGGCGCCATGAAACGGCTGTCGCTATTGGTGGTGCTCGCGGCCGGCTGCATGGTCGGACCGGACTACAAGCGCCCGGCGACGCAGGCGCCTCAGAGCTATCGTGGCGGCGCGGAGGGAGGGGGCGCCGAGTCGCTGGCCGACAAGGACTGGGCGCAGGTGTTTCCCGATCCCGTGATCGCCGATCTGATTCACACTGCGCTGGCGCAGAACCAGGACGTGTTGATCGCGGCGGCACGCATCGAGCAGGCCGAGGCGCAGCTGGGGATCACCCGGGCCGACCAGTTTCCCACGGCGTCGCTCGCGCTCGCGGCCGGAAGGGAGCGGATCGCGGCGACGAGCTTGACGCCGCCAATCACGACCAGCGTCTTTCAGGGAAGCGTAGCGGCGTCATGGGAGCTCGATTTCTGGGGCAAGTTCCGCCGTGCCACCCAGGCGGCGCGCGCCGATCTGCTGGCCGCCGAGTGGAACCGTCAGGCAGTGATCACCAGCCTCATCGCCAGCATCGCGGCCGGATATTACGAGCTGCTCGGACTCGATCTGCAGCTCGAGATCTCCAAGCGGACGCTCACCTCGCGGCAGCAATCGCTGGAGCTGATCCGGCTGCAAGAGCGCCAGGGAACGGTCTCGCTGCTGGATGTCCGTCAGGCCGAGCAGCTCGTCTACAATGCCGCCCAGACCATCGTCGACATCGAGCGCCGCACCGAGCAGCAGGAGAATTTCCTCAGCCTGCTCCTTGCTCGGAATCCCGGACCGATCCCCCGCGGGCGGAAGCTCACCGAACAGCCGCACGATCCTATCGTTCCCGCCGGGCTTCCCTCAGCTCTTTTGCAGCGGCGGCCCGACATCCAGCTGCAGGAGGCGCGACTGATCGCCTCGAATGCGCGCATCGGCGTCGCGCGCGCGGCGTTCTTCCCCTCCATCTCGCTGACCGCCAGCGGCGGGGCGCAGAGCGCCGCGCTGACCGACCTCTTCAAGGGTCCGGCGGGTGTCTGGAGCTTCTTCGGGTCACTGACCCAGCCGATCTTCGCCGGAGGCAGGCTTTCCTCCGGAGTCAAGCTGGCGGAAGCGCAGCAGAAGGAAGCGCTGGTGGTGTACCAGCAGACCATCCAGCAGGCCTTCCGCGAAGTCTCCGACGCGCTGGTCGCGTACCGGAGGAACCGCGAATTCCGCGAGCAGCAGGAGCTTCTCGCCATCTCGACGCGTGATGCCCTGGCGCTGTCGAATCAACGCTACCGGGGAGGAGCGGCGAGCTATCTCGAGGTCCTCGACAGCAACACCAGGACCTTCGCCGCGGAGCTCGGTCTGGCGCAGGCGCAGTTGAACGAGCTGCTTGCGCTCGTGCAGATCTACAACGCCCTCGGCGGGGGGTGGCAGTCCCCGGACATCATCTCGAAGGAACCATCATGACCAAGCTCGAGGGAAAGGTCGCCGTCGTCACCGGCGGCAACAGCGGCATTGGCTTGGCGACGGCAAAGCGGCTGGTTGCGGACGGCGCCTACGTCAACACCGACGGCGAGGGCCTGAACGACCGCTACAGCGACGGGATCCCGCTCGGCCGCGTCGGCCGGCCCGATGACATCGCCAGCGCCGTGGCGTTCCTCGCCTCGGACGACAGCAGATATGTCTCGGGCAGCGAGCTGTTCGTCGACGGCGGCCTGGCGCAGGTCTGAATCATCACCCTCAATTGTCCGATGCCTTTTCCGAAGAGGAAGGCTTCGAACAGCATGAGCACCAGGCATGCCGGCTCAGGTGCCTGCGGTGGTAACCTTGGATGTGCGCGAAGGCGAGCGCGTCGCCGTACCGCCCGACACCAGACCATGAATGCACGCCCGCGAGGGCGGCGGCAGCGGCTGCCCAGTTGCGCAGCCGGCGCGGCGATTGTCCGACCAGCGCCAGCGCGACGCCGGGCGACCGCGTTGCGGATGCCGCTGCGCCCGCAAGCGCGGCGGTCCCCAGCCGCTCCGATTGGACCGCGGACAGATGAAATGCGCCCCGAGATGAGTGGCGGCGATCGCGAGCGCGCGGGTCGCGACGAATGCCCCGAGGATCAACCCGATCGGCCGCGCTTTACGACCTGCGAAACCGCCAACCGCCTCCCGCGATTCAAGGGACTCGAGCGCGGTTCGCACGCGCCATTGGTACCACCTGGATCGCTGATGCGCACGCGCGCCCGGGCCGACGAGAGCGGAGTCCCTTCATCCTGGCGTTTGTGGTCGCCGTCTGGCACGCTCCCCGCTCCAGATGGAAGGGAATCCGACATGAATCGTCTCTTGCTGGTCATCGCTCTCATCGCACCCGCAGTGCCGGCTGCCAATTACGGCCCCGGCTTTCAGCAGAAGATGGTGCCGGTCGAAGGCTGCACATTGAGCGCGACCATCGGCGGCAAGGGACCCACCGTGCTCCTCCTGCACGGCTACGCCGAAACGGCGCAGATGTGGAAGCCGCTGGCGGTCCAACTCGCGCCGCGCTTCACCGTCGTCGCGATCGACCTCCCCGGCATCGGCGACTCGTCGATCCCCGCGAGCGGCATCGACATGAAGACCTCCGCGCAGCGGATCCACGAGGGAGTCCACAAACTCGGCTACGATCGCGCCCGCGTGGTCGGCCACGACATCGGTCTGATGGTCGCTTACGCCTACGCCGCGATGTACCCGAGCGAGGTGGAGCAGCTCACGCTCATGGATGCGTTCTTGCCCGGCATCGGCGCATGGAGGGACGTCTACGATGCCCCGGTCTGGCACTTTCGCTTCTACGGCCATACTCCCGAGCTACTGGTGAAAGGCCGCGAGCGTACCTACTTCGAGCATTTCTGGAACGACTTCGCCGCCGATCCCAAGCACTCGATCCCCGAGGCGGACCGGCGCGCCTACGCCAAGGCGTACGCGCGGCCCGGACGGATGACCGCCGGATTCGCTTACTTCAAGTCATTCCTGAAGACGGCGGACGACTTCGCCGAGCTCGGCAAGACCCGACTCGCGATGCCGGTGGCGTCGATCGGTGGAGAGAAAGCGAACGGCGACGCGCTGGGTGCGCAGGTGAAGCTCATCTCGGCCAACCCGACCATCGTGATCATCAAGAGCTCGGGCCACTGGATGATGGAGGAGAAGCCCGAGGAGACCATCGCGGCCGTGACCCGGGCGCTCGAGCAGTCCGCCACTGCGCAGAAGTGATGTCGAGCTGGCTGACGCGGCCCCACCGATCCCGCCGTCAAGTCGAATCCGAGCGCTGCTTGCACCCGCGCACGATGGCGCGGTCGCGGAAGCGGTAGACGCACTCGACTTCGCGCAGGCCCGCACGATGGAAGGCCTCGATTAACTCGAGCAGGAACAGCCGCCGCGCTTTGCCGCCGTCAGTCGGAGTCGCGAACGCTCCCGCCAGGGCCCAATCGGCTACCCCCGGCGAGCCACACGGTTTCAATAGCTATGAGAGAGGGATTCAAGCGAGCCGGAATGATCGTCGTCTTCGCTATGCGCGCCCGACATGGTGTGCGGCAAGTGCGATCCTGATGTGGATCGATTCATCCGCAGCACCGGATAGTCAACCGCCTGCTTGTTGACAGCAGCATCGCGATGGATGACTTGGTGCGCCTCACGCGAACTCCGCCACGAGTCCGCGTGGAGGGAAAACCAAATGCTCCGGAAATTGCTTGCTGGGTCATTCTTCGGCTTTGTCATCGCTGCCGCACTTGCACTGCCAGCGCAAGGAGAAGCAGTACGCGAGTGCGTCGGCCCTTTTACCGTGACTATCCAAGGCTTTACTTTCAATTATCTATTCTGTGAGGTTCAGACCCCAAGCGGCAACGCCAACGTAGAGCTACACGGTACGCTCGTCTCGCCCGCTCCGCCGGCGGAAGCGGTACGGATCGAAACTCCATGCTTCACGACTTACGGCGTCACCACAGCGGAAATTGAGATCACTCCGTCGGGAAGGGTGAACGCCACCTGCCACTTCTCGCCGTAACCGCAGCCCGTCCTGCGCGGCTCCGCGTCAGGCGCCACGCTGTGCGGGCACCGCAAACGTTCTTCCGCCGAAACGTTTCAGCATCATTCGAGCCGCGGGACACGGGCCTCTGTCAGGACATGCCCCGCTCGCGCGTCAGCCACTGAAAATCGAGATGCTACGCAGAAGGCGGGGGTTGGGACGCTGATGCGCGAGGTCCGATAAGTGGGTTTCCGTCCACTCGCCGCACCTCACGACCCCTCCTTCCGGCGGCGAAGCAGGGTGCGACCTCAATGAAGTCTGACGGCCGGGAACTGGCAACTCATTCTGTGGTGGTCCAGGCGGCGCCGCATGCGATGCCTGCCGTGCGGGTAATGGCACGACTTGTGTCAATCGTGTGTACAGGCCCGGATGATGGGACTACATGCGTCAATCGCCTCTGCACGGCACTGCGTCAGTAGCGGCGTGGTCGTGCCGCGCCCCCTGCGCGGCCAATGCGCCGGCCGCGTACCACTTGGAACGACGGTTAGGCGCTCCGAGCGGATCATGTCGATCTGTGAAAGCTCGATCCAAGTGGTCCCTTGCGCCCCGCGGCGTCAGGATCCGGGCAACGAAGCTGCTCGTGAACGCCCCCAAGGGCCGCAGCGTCGCGATCCTGAAAGCCGGGGCGGGAGGACTGATGGCTGCCGGGGCGTGGCTCGTCGCCCTGGTCTTGTCGAATGGAAGGCGCGCGCTCGTCTACGCAGAAGACAACCAGGGCCAGGTGCTCGCAGACTGGAGTCGCGACGGCTTGACGTCCTGGTTGTAGCGGCCTCAACCGCGTCGCTTCGGGCTTTTCGGCGGCGCGGGAGTCAATTCGAGCTCTCGCGAGACCTTCGGGAACGGCGGCCCCGGACGCGCCAGCAAGTAGCCTTGCACGAGCGAGACGCCGAGGGCGGCAACGACGCGGAGCTCCTCCCGGGTCTCGATTCCCTCGCACACGGCGCGCATGCCTTCTCCACGGCAATATTCGAGGATGTGCTTGATCAGACGGGCCGCGCGGCTGCCTTCCTCGATCCCCCGGATCATCGCCATGTCCACCTTCACGAAGTCAGGCTCGAGCAGCGCCAGGTGATTGAGGCTCGAGTATCCGGAGCCGAGATCGTCGACGGCGATGCGGAACCCGGCCGCACGCAGCGCCGCCACGCGCTCGCGCGCGCGCGCGAAGTTGCTGAGCTCCGCGGCCTCGGTGAGCTCGAGGACGACGCGCTTGGTCCAGGGTTGCAGCGCCGGCTCTGCCTCGATTCCGCCCTGCTCGAGGAACTCGAAGGGATGCACGTTGAGGAACAGCAGCTTGTCCGGCGGCAGCTTGTCGATGGTGGCGATCTGGATCTCTCGCAGGACGCGTCCGAGCGTCGGTACCTGGCCGCTCCGCTCCGCCGTTCCGAGGAGATCGATGATCGACGTGAACGCCGGATCCGTCGGGCGGGTCAGCGCCTCCCAAGCCACCTCGGTGCCCGCGACCAGGTCCACGATCGGCTGATAGACGGACTGGAATGAACGCTCGCGGATCGAGCGCTGCAGCGCCACCAGCTTGTCGGCTTCATGCCGCACCTGCGCCGAATCCAGACGGCCGCCTGCCGACAGCTCTCGGGACCAGCAGATGAGCCGATTCCGCCCGGCTTGCTTTGCCGCGTCGAGCGACGTCCCGGCGGCAGCGATGAGCGCATCGGCATCCTGCGCGTGCTCGGGAAAGGCGGCAACTCCGACGGAGACGGTGATGCGCGGCAGTCCGGAACCGAGCTCCGTCTGCTCGAGCGTGCGCCGGAAGTGCTCGGCGCGAGTCGCCGCGCCGGTACGGTCGGTCTGCGGCAGCAGGATGGCGAAGGTGTCGCCGCCGAAACGCGCCAGCACGTCACCCCCGGCGAGGTAGGCGGGCAGATCGGCGGCGCGCCCGCTGCCAAGGAGAAATCCGCCCAGGCTACGGAGGAGAGCATCTCCACCGGGGAAACCCAGACTCGCGTTGATGTCGCGGAAGCGATCGATGCTGGCGAGGACGACCGCGCAGCGAGCGCCGTAACGCCGTCCGCGCTCGATCTCCCTGCGCACGCTTTCCTGGAACGAGGCGTGATTGTCGAGACCCGTGAGTGGGTCGCGCGTCGCCAGCCCCTCCAGGATGGCGTTCTTCTCCTGCAGCTCCTTGAAGAGCGTCCGGTACGCCCGCCGCAACTTGAGGCTCTCGATGACCCGCTGCAGGCGCGCGCGGAAGTCGGCCAGGTCGAAAGGCTTCACCACGAAGTCGGCAACGCCGGTCTGGAGCGCTTCTACTGCGGACGAAAGCGTGGCGTACCCACTGATGATGACAACCTGCGCGTCCAGGCTACGTTCCGCCACCTCGTGCGCCATCGAAAGACCGCTCCCATCCGGGAGGTTCTTGTCGATGATGAGCAGATCGTATCGGTCGACGGCGAGCTTCTGGCGCCCCGCGGTCAGGGACTCGGCGGGGGTAGCCAGAAAACCCATTCCTTCCAGGACTTCGACGACCACGGAGCGCACGACCTCCTCGTCGTCCACGACGAGAGCGCGCAGCCCCTCTCCCACCCTCTCCGGCATCCTCTGAGGCTAAGGGGGCATGCTTGCAACGACAACTTTCGTGCGCAGCGCGTTCTGCTGGTACAGTCGAGGGGAATGCGCATCGGCACGCGCGCCCTGCTCATCATCGTTCCGGTCGCCGTGCTTCCGCTGGTCGGAGCAGGATCGATCGCCTTCAGGGTATCGCGCCGTGCGCTCGAGGAGCGGACGCGGGCCGCGCAGATCGCAACGGCGCGTTTCATCGCCGAGCGCGTCGCCGCGGAGGTGTCCGCGAGCCTGCACGCAGCCAGCCTGGCCGCCAACGCCATGGAGTTCGCGCAGCTGAGCGCACAGGAGCGCCTCGGCGCGCTGCGCCTGGTGTTCCGGCAGATCGAGGGCGCGGTCGCCGTCGCGCTCCTGTCCCGCGAGGGCGCCCAGGTCGCGCCGCCCGTCTACCTCGCTTCGCGCGCGCAGGAATCGTCGCTCGCGGATCGGGAAGTGCTGGGTCAAGCCGGCATCGACGGATTCGCCCGCGGCATTCCACTCGACGCCGCGGCGCGGATCGGAGCCGCGGTCGGGCCCGCGCACGTCTCTCGCGAAGGATCCCCGCGGGTTGCCGTCGCGGTGCGGACCCGCGGTGACCTCGTGCTCGCGGTCGAGTTCAGTCTCGCGCGGCTCGCGCCGCTGGTCGTCGACTCCGGTCTCGGCGTCCGCGGCAACGCCGCGGTGGTGGATCGCTCCGGCCGCGTCGTTCTGGGCTCGAACCTCCAGGCAGTCGCCGCGCGCGCTTCCCTCGCAGATTCGCCGCTGGTCCAGGCCGCGCTCGCGGGCAACCTCGGGGCGCTCTCCTTCACCGGCGTGGATCATGTCGAGCGTCTGGGAGCGACCGCGGAGGTACGCGAC
This sequence comes from Deltaproteobacteria bacterium, assembly GCA_005879505.1. GTDB lineage: Bacteria > Myxococcota > Myxococcia > Myxococcales > 40CM-4-68-19 > 40CM-4-68-19. The sequence continues at coordinate 2,020 of VBKQ01000092.1, read as the reverse complement.
CTCGGGTGGGTGGTCGCGATAGACGAGCCGGCCGCTGATGCGCTTGCCGAATCACGCGTCCTCGCCCGCCGCACGGCCGCGGCCGTGGCCATCGCGCTCGCGGCGGGAGGGGCCCTGGCTCTTCTTGCCAGTGGCGCCATCGTGCGGCCGATCAAGGCCCTGCATCGCGGCGCATCCGCGCTGACCGGCCGGGAGCTCGGCCACCGCGTTGGAGACGCCGGTCGCGGCGACGAGCTCGGCGATCTGGCGCGCGCATTCAACGCCATGGCAGCGGAGATCGAGCGCTGGAACCGCGAGCTCGCCGACCGGGTGGAGGAAAAGACGCGCGAGGCGCGCGAAGCGCAAGATCTGCTTCTGCGCGCGCAGAAGCTCGCCGCTGTGGGTCAGCTCGGCGCGGGCGTCGCCCACGAGGTGAACAATCCCCTCGCCGGGCTGCTCGGTCAGACGCAGCTCCTGCTGCTCCAGGAACCGCCGGAATCGGCCCGGCGCAAGAAGCTGGAGAGCATCGAGAGTCAGGCGCTGCGGATCCGAGAGATCGTCCAAAAGCTGCAGAATACCGGTGACGGCGTCGAGTCGGCGCAGGCGCCGGTCGATCTTCGCGCGCTTCTCGAAGAATCGCTCGCCCGCAACGAAAGGGCGCTCGCGTCCGCCGCCGTCCGGGTGGTGCGGGAGTACGGTCCGCCTCTGCAGATCTTCGGCGATGCACAGCGACTCACGGAAGCGTTCTCGGAACTGGTGATCAACGCGCGCCGCGCGATGCCGGCGGGCGGGCAACTGACGGTGGGGTATCACGCCATCGACGGACAGCTCGCGGCGATCCGCTTTGCGGACACCGGCGAGGGGATCGACCCGGGCGTCCGTGCACGCATCTTCGAGCCGTTCTTCACCACCAAGCAGGACTGGAACGCGAAGGGGTTGGGACTCCCGATGGTGCACCGGGTTTGCGAGGAGCACCATGGCCGGGTCAGCGTCGAGAGCAGCCGGGGAAAAGGCGCCATCTTCACGGTAGTCCTTCCCATCTTGCAGGAGCGCGCGCTCGCATGAATCGCCGGAGCGCATGCGCCGCCTGGCCGGCGCTTCTTCTCGCCGGCTGCGGCTGGTGCGCCCCCCCCGCACCCAAGCCGGCTGCGCCTTCGACGCCGGCGTACGTTCCGATGGCGGGTCCCGTCGCGGTCGAGCTGTCGGCAGCGCAAGGGGAGGTGCAAGTCCGCCGCAGTTCGAGCGGCCCTTGGGGCCCCGCCCAGCTTCCCATTTCCCTCGGATTCGACGACTCGGTCCGGACCGGTGCCGGAGGCGCGGCAACTTTGAAGGTCGGGCGCGAGGGAACGATCGAGCTGCGCGAGCGCACGGAAGTGTCCGTGCGCCAACTGCTCGCAAACCGCGCCAGGTTCCGGCTGGAGCGAGGCCGCATCGGCGCGATGCCAGGCGGAACCTCGGTGGCCATCGAGTCCTCGGGCAGCAGCGCGGTGGCCGAAGCGACGACGGGCTCCTTCGCCGTATTCAACGACGGCAGGGGCCTGGTCGCGGTCGTCGCCGATGCCGGAGAGGTGAAGCTCACCACGAACGGCGGCGACACGATGCTGGCCGCAGGCCAGGGAGCGCGGGTGGTCGCTAACTCCGCGCCGGTGCCCGAAGCGGTGCCGCGATCGGTGCTGCTCAAGGTAGCGTGGCCGGAGGAGAAGGTGACGCGAGCGCTCAACGTCACCCTCCGCGGCGAGGCCGATCCCGGCGCGGTGGTGGCGGTGAACGGCGTGAAGACCCGGATTGAGGCCGACGGCCACTTCGAGACCGACGTGCCGCTGGCACCAGGTACGAACCATGTTTCCATCACCACTACTGACCGCTTTGGCCGCACTGTCTCCGCGGAAGAGACCGTGCGGGTGGAGCGCCGCGCGCCGCCGTTGAAGGCGGAGCACGAGGGCTGGCAGTGATCGCGATCTTGCTCGCGGCAGCCCTTGCGCCGGCGCCACTGGGAGTCGCGCTGCCGGCGGCCGTCCGAGGTGACGGCCGCACCGCCACG
>VBKQ01000091.1 GCA_005879505.1 Deltaproteobacteria bacterium | reverse complement strand
CCCGGAAATCTCGCTGGTCTGCGCACCCGGCCAGAGCGATGCGGCGATCCAGGACGCGGTGATCTCGCACTGCGAGAACAACAAGTACCGCTTCGCGATCCTCGACTCGGCGGAGGAGCTGGGCAAGGATGGCATCGCAAAGATGCCCAAGCCGCGCGACTCGCAGTACGCGGCGTATTACTTCCCCTGGATCCAGGTGTACGACCCCGAGAAGGGGAACATCTTCGTTCCGCCTTCCGGGCACGTGGCCGGCATCTACGCGCGCAGCGACTCGGAGCGCGGCGTGCACAAGGCGCCGGCGAACGAGATCGTCCGCGGAGCGCTCGGGCTCAAGTACACCATCTCGCGTCCTGAGCAGGACTTCATGAACCCGCGCGGGATCAACTGCATCCGGAACATGGGCGACCGCGGCATCCGCGTCTGGGGGGCCCGGACGATCTCCAGCGATCCGTCGTGGCGCTACATCAACGTCCGCCGCCTGTTCCTGATGATCGAGCAGTCGATCGAGATCGGCACGCAGTGGGTGGTGTTCGAGCCGAACGACGAGGCGCTCTGGAAGCGCGTCTCCCGCAACATCACGGCCTTCCTGCTGCGCATCTACAACTCGGGCGCGCTGATGGGCAAGACGCCGGAGGAGGCGTTCTACGTGAAGTGCGACTCGGAGACCAACCCGCCTGAGGTGGTCGACGCCGGGCAGATGGTCTGCGAGATCGGCATCGCTCCGGTGAAGCCGGCGGAGTTCGTGATCTTCCGCATCGGCCAGATGGCAGGGCAAGCGAAGTAACGGAGGGGGCGTCCCGGGGGCGGGCTCGTCCGCCGCCCCCGGGACGCATGATCGATACGGGGCACCATCTCAATGGTGTCCCCAGAGTGTGACGGGGACACCATCTCAACGGTGTCCCCAGAGTGTGACGGGGACACCATCTCAATGGTGTCCCCTAGACTCGGCAGGTGGATACACGGGGCGCAGGAGCGGCGACCGGGAGGGGCCCGGAGAGTGTGAAGTGGAAGCCCGGAGCGGAATGACCGCCGCCGGATCGCAGTGCACGGCCCCCGCGGGGGTCACACAGGAGCAGGTGAATGCCAGTGAAGTTCAGCCGTGACGTCCTCAAGGGGACGACCAAGAACACCGCCGGTGACTTCAACCAGCAGAGCCGGTTCACGGTGGAGATCGACGGTGTCACCCAGGGCGGCATCCACAAGGTGGATGGCCTCGATCACGAACACGAGATGGTGGCCTACCAGGACGCCGACGATCACTTCCAGCGCATCCGGCCCGGCCGCCAGAAGGTCGGCACGCTGGTGCTGGAGCGCGACTGGTCGTCGAGCACCGAGTTCTACGACTGGTTCAAGACCGTCTACGAGGGAAACGTCCAGCGCAAGAGCATCAGCATCGTCTATCTCACCGACGACGGCGGAGAGTCCACTCGCGTGAACCTGCACGAATGCTGGCCGAAGAAGTGGAAGCTCTCCGGCCTGAATTCGCGCACCTCGGGTCACGTCAGCGAGACGCTCGAGATCATGTACGAGAAGATCGACTTCGCGTAGTCCCCTTCAACGCCTTTGAGGAACGGGAGAGACGACCATGCCAGTCAAGTTTTCACGTGACACGCTGAAGGGGCTGACCAAGACCAACGGCGACTTCCACCTGAGCCACAAGTTCGGGCTGGAGATCGACGGCATCACCATCGGCGGCATCCACAAGGTGGAGGGGATTGAGTTCGAGGCCGAGGTGGTGGAATACAACGACGGCGAGGACTCCTGGACGCACTGCCGCCCGGGGGTGCTCAAGCCGGGACGGATCATCGTCGAGCGCGACTTCTCCTCGACGAAGGAGTTCTACAACTGGCGCAAGGAAGTGATCGACGGAAAGGCCAACCGCAAGAGCATCTCCGTCATCTTCCACAACGACAAGGGCGACGAGGCGAAGCGGATGAACTTCTTCCACTGCTTCCCCGCCAAATGGCACGGTCCGGCGCTGAACTCGAAGAGCTCGGGCCACGCCACCGAGCGCCTGGAGATCGTCTTCGAGGAGTGCAAGTTCGCATAGGCCCGCCCGCCGAAGGCGGGTTAGGGCCTACGCAGTTGGCTGTACATCCGCCCTGGCGGTCTCCGCATCGCCAGGGCGGCGTCCTGAGCCGGAGGGAGCTCCACCGCGATGGCCTTCAAGACCGAGTTCGAGTTCACGCTGCCCAAGGGATTCGTCGACGATCACGGCAACCTGCACCGCAAGGGAGTGATGCGGCTGGCCACCGCCAAGGACGAGATCATCCCCCTTCAAGACTTCCGGGTGAAGAACAACCGCGCCTACCTCGTCATCATCCTGCTCTCGCGGGTGATCACCAAGCTCGGCGACCTCAAGGAAGGCGAGGTGAACCCGGGCGTCGTCGAGGGGCTCTTCTCCGCGGACCTCTCCTACCTGCAGGAGTTCTACCGGCAGATCAACGAGAGCGGCACGGCGAACGTCGCCGCCAAGTGCCCGAGCTGCGGCCAGGACTTCCAGGTCGACATCGGGACGGGGGCCACGGCACTGGGGGAATCGTAAGCTACCCGTTGGACAAGCTCTCCGGCGAGGTAGCCTACATCGCGTACCACTTTCACTGGGGCATGGACGACATCCTCTCGATGGAGCACAAGGAGCGCCACACGTGGATCAAGGAGATCTCCGAGATCAACAGGCGCATCAACGAGGCGTCCAAGGGCCAGGGCGGCGGCGGCGAGACTTCGTTTTGAATGGCGGGTAGATCATGAGCAGCCTCTACAAATCGCCGGGCGTCCACATCGAATCCGCCGGCGATCGGTACATTCCGCTCGAGCGGGTGGAGACCGGGGTGACCGCTTTTCTCGGCGCGACCGCGCAAGGACCGCGCAACGAGCCGACACGGCTCGGCTCGTTCGAGCAGTACGAGAGGATCTTCGGTGCCGGCGACGACTACATGAGCCACGCCGTGCGCGGCTTCTTCGACAACGGCGGCCGCACCGCCTACATCGTGAACGTGGCGCCCGCGGGCGGGCTCGATCCCGCTCCCGACGATTTCATCGGCCAGCAGGGAACCGAGGTCCGCGGCCTGCAAGCGTTGGAGCGGATCGAGCACGTCGATCTCCTGGTGGCGCCGGATCTCATGTTCCAGTACGGGCGCTCGGTGGCGTTCCAGGATCCCGCGCAAGTGCTCGCCGTGCAGCGCGCGATGATCGACCATTGCGAGAAGCTGCACGACCGCTTCTGCCTTCTCGACGCGTTGCCCGGACACGACCTGGAGCAGGCGATCGCCTGGCGCCGGCAGTTCGACTCCTCGCATGCGAGCTTCTACTTCCCCTGGATCAAGGTGCGCAAAGGCGAGGAAGTGCTCGCGCCCCTCCCCCCTTCGGGCCACATCGCCGGCATGATCTCCCGCAACGACAAGGTCGAGGGGGTCCATCGCGCGCCGGCCAATCAGCCGCTGGAAGGGCTCGTCGACGTGGCGCAGCGCGTGCGCAAGCGCGACCGCGATCACGCGTTCGACCACCGCGTCAACATCCTGGTTCCCTTCACCGGCCGCGGCATCCGCATCTGGGGCGCGCGTACGCTCAGCTCCGATCCGGCGTTCGTGCAGATCAACGTGCGGCGGCTCTTCATCCTGGTCCGCAAGAGCGTGGAGAAGTACGCGCAGTGGGTGGTCTTCGAGCCGAACGAGCCGAGCCTGTGGAAGAAGATGGTCCGCTCGGTGGACGTGTTCCTCGGCGATCTCTGGAAGGAGGGCGCGCTGGTCGGCGCCGCCCAGGACGAGGCGTACTACGTCAAGTGCGACGAGGAGACCAACCCGCCCGAGGCCCGCGACGCGGGGGAGTTGATTTGCGAGATCGGGATCTCCCCAGTGAAGCCGGCGGAGTTCATCGTCATCCGCATCCATCAGTGGACCCGCGAGCGCACCGACCAGGACAAGGAAGCGGCGCCCGCCGCTGCCGCCGCGACCGGATAGGCGGGCGGTTTCGCAGTCCTTGAGCGCACTTTCGACTACCTCCTGGGCAGCCTGCCTGAAAACTGATAAACTGAAGTTTGCTGTAGGTGTACCCGCAGGGAGCTCCGATGGCCGGCGCCGCACGCAAGGACCACCATGCGATCTCCTTCTTCCGCGTGGAGATCGACTCCATCGACAGCGCCTCGTTCCGCAAGTGCGCAGGCCTGAAAAGCGAGAGCGAGGTCTTCGAGCTGCAGGAAGGTGGCGACAACGAGACCGTGCGCAAGCTGATCGGTCCCACCAAGGCCTCCAACATCGTCCTCACCAAGGGCTACGTGTCGGATCCGGCGCTCTTCAAGTGGCGCGACGAGATCGCCTCGTCGGGGACCCGGAAGATCACCCGGCGCAACGGGTCGGTCGTCGCGCTGGCGCCGGACGGGAAGACGGAGGTGGGGCGCTGGAACTTCCAGAAGGCGTGGCCGGTGCGCTGGGAGATGACGGAGTTCGACGCCAGCACTGGCCAGGCGATGTGCGAGATGCTGGAGCTCGCGGTCGAGAAACTGACCAAAGGATAGCCGCCGCGCGCCTCGCCGTCCCTGAAATTGAAGCGCAGAACCAGTTGTCGTCGGTGGAGAACGGAACGTGCCCGAGAGGTCGACGCTGCAGAGCGGACCGTCGCTGGAGCAGATCCTCTGGCGGGCGATGGATCGCTTCTGGGAGGAGCCGGCGCTCCTCGATGCCGAAGAGTTCGCCGAGCACATCGCGCGCGCGTTCGACGCGGAGGTTCCCGAGGAAGCATTCTGCGGCCACTTCTTCGCCGAGGCCGACGCGCTGCACCGGCCGCCGAAGAGCCTCGCCGAAGCAGTCGCGCGTGCGGCGAAGCGGCGCCTGCACGTCTACGAATTCGATCTCAGCCACCTCGAGTACGTCATCGTCGAGGACAAGGACGAGATCGTCGTCGTCTCCGACTTCGGCCAGTTCCAGCTGCGAAACGACGATGTGCTAGGCCGGGCCCTGGAGGCGGCAGTGGTGAAGTCGCCCGAGCGCGGCGGGGGACAGCCCCGCGGCTACTTCGTCCGGGCGAGCGGCGAGGTGGTCGGGGTCGACGTGAACAAGGTCGCCCGCACCCTCGAGCGGCACATGGTGCGGCAGGTCTCGATGCCGGCGGTGGAGGCGCCGGGCCGCCGGCTCGCGCCTTTCAACCCGGTGCGCAAGGTGCTGACGGAGGAGCGGGAGGAGCGGGCCCTGCGTCTGGACCCGCGCATGTCGCGGCCGCTCGCTCCAATGGCGTCGCCCGCTCCCGGCGCCTCGCGGCCAGAGCCGCGCGAGACCGCGCTCTTCGTGGTGATGCCCGACGGATCGGTCGCTCGCATCGGCTCGGCCAGCAAGTGGGAGCAGATGCTGGGCCGCTACGGGCAGGCCGCGGCCCGGCACGTCGCGGTACAGACGGCCAACGCCATCGCGATCGTGACGGGCAAGCGCGAGGACCGGCCCGGCGAACGCGCCGAGACCTGGAGCCAGGCGCTGGTTTCGGTGCGAACGGACGGGGCGCCGGTTCGCGTCCTCGCGGAGGACGACCTGGCTCGCGCGCTCAGCGACGGGGCGCGTGTGGTGCCGGCCGTCCCGGAAGGCGAACGGTTCTGGATCCAGCCGGAGAAGGCCTTCCGTCCCGACTTTCCGCTGCTGGAGAAGACGGTCGTCGCGCAGCCTCTGCGGCTTGGAGAGATCACGGGCGATCCCTGGGCGGACTGGGCCCTGCTCGCCGGTGGCGGCCGGATGCGCCGGGCCGCAGACGGCGGCGCGATCGAAACCGACCCGTCGGCAATTCCTCCGGCCTTGGAGGAGCGCCAGCGGAGCATTCGCCCGCAGCCGCTGCAACTCGCCGGCGCGCCCGTGGTGGCATTTCGCGCGCCAGACGGTAGCGTCATCGTGAATCGCGCCACTGGAGCGATCCGCCTGGCTTCCGTGGATCGCCCGGATGAAGTGGCCACCACGGATCGTCCGGTGGCGCTGCGCGAGCGCGCGGAGCTGCTCCCCCGCACCGGTGCCGTCCCGTTCGCCGCGCTGGAGGCATTGCAGCTCGCTCTCGAGCGCACCGCTGCGGCTGGAGGGTATCGATTGCCCTTCACTCGCATCGCTTCGGTGCAGGACGCCATCGAGTCCGGACATGCCCTGCAGCTCGCTCCGCGCGACGAGCGGCGGCGCAGCGTGCGGCTCGCCGGACCGGGGACCCTGGCGGGGCGGACGCGGCAGCTCGTGCTCTCGATGCCGTTCCCGAACCGCGGCGAGCTGCACGTCGGCGAGGACTTGTCCGACGCGCTGCAGGCCTGGCTTGCCGCGCCAGTGCTGCCGGCGCCGCCCCCAGCGATCGCGTTGGAGCTTCGCGACGTCGCCACCGCGGCGGGCCCGGCTGCGACCGCGGGCACCGGATCCGATTCTGGCGCGCTGCACGAGCAGGCGGCGCAGAGCGCAAAGCGGGCGTTGCTCACGCTCGATCTCACCGCGATGCCGCCACCCGCCCACGGCGATCCCTCGATCTCGGATCTTCCGGTTCTCCTCCAGCAGGCGGTCGCGCAGAGTGGAGATTGGACGCCGGGGCCCGGGGCGGGCCTGCCGCTGGCGGTTCGGGACTTCGCGCTCACCGCGCCGTACGTCGCCTCCGCGGAGACCTCACCGCCACGCCTGCCGTCCGCGGTCCAGCCGCGGCCGCCGCCTTCCCCTGGCGAAGAGGAGATCGTCATCCCGTTGCCGCTCTGGGCGCAGATGGGGCGCGGCGCGGTCGGGGAGACTGACCGCATCATGGCGTCGCCGATCGCTCCGCGCGGATATCGCCCGCCTCTCGGTACGTATCGCCTGGTGGTGCCCGGCGGCAGCCCGCTCGATCTCACCGGCGGCGCTCCGGCCCATGCGGAGGACGTCGTCGCGATCTTCGGACCATCCGCGCTCCGGGTCGGCAAGAGCCTGACGGCTGGCGTGGCGGCGACAGCTCCCAGCGGCCGCCACTTCCTCGGCCGGGTCCTGCTCGACGAGGGCGGGCCCAGGGATCCCGTCCGCAGGCGCATCCGCGTCGGCGCGCCGACGCGCGGTCCCGGGTTGCCAGAGGTGACTGCGGCCGATGTCGTGGCGGGCGCTTCCGGTCGGCAACGGGGCCCCCGGATCGCCGCGCTCGCGGAGAGGAACCTGCCTGCGGCGATCGCCGGCCGCGGTGCGCCTCTGGACGACCTGCCCGCGGGGCCATCCGCCGCGACGGAGCGGGCCGGCGCTCAACCGCCGCCTGCCGCCCCGCAGCACCGGCCCGACGAGCCGCGAGACCTGCAGGATCTCGCGCGGCCGCTCTCCTGGAAGAGCGTCCTCACTGGGCTCGAACCGGGGATGTGGAGCGGCCATCGTCCGGGCAGCACGGCGAGCTACCGCCGCTGGACTTACGCCTGGAACTACCATGACGAGCCGCAGGTCGTCGGCGGCGTGCCTCTCTCGGGCCTGAGCCGCGCGAGATACCCCGAGCTCCCCTCCGTGCTCCGGTTCCGCTATGCCGGTGCGCCGCTCTGGTGGGCCGCCCCGAAGACCGACGAGCCGATCGATCCGGAACACGGATCGTCCCGGGGCGCTCGCGCGATGCGGGCGGGCCTGCAGGCGGCGAACTCCGCGGCAGCGATCTGGCGTTCGATCCTGGTGGCGAGCGCGGCGCAGGAGGACGCCACGGGCGGCATGGACACACGCCGCGAGGCATCGGCGGAGGCGATGAGCAGCGTGGCGCGCTCGCTCGACGTGCTCCCGGCGCCGATCGCCTCCGCGGCTTCTCCTTCGGTGCTCGCCAGCGCCGGTCCGGCCTACATCGCCATGAGCAGCTCGGGGGCTGCGGGCGCCGTGCCTTCTGCGGCGGCGGCCATCAAGGCGCATGCGCAGGCCCGCGCGCAGTCCGTGGAGATGTCGATCGTCGCTGCCATTCCGCCCGCGCCGCCGCCGCTGGAGTCGATGAGCTCGGTCGCGCGAGTGGAGGCGCCGCGCGCCCGCGGCACGGGGCAGGCGCAGGACGCAGCGCACGGACATCACAAGGAGGCGGATGACGCCGTCAGCCACTCGAAGATCGAGGGCTCGGTCGACGCCATCGCGCAGCGCATCTACCATCGCATCCGCCGCCGCATCGAGAGCGATCGGGAGCGGTTCGGCGGATAGGAGCGGTCATGGCGACGCTGGAGAAAGCCAAGCTGATGAACGTCGACACGAACGACACCTGGGACGTTCTCTTCAATCCCAAGGAGTACTCCGTCCAGAAGAGCGTCCAGTGGGAGCCGCACAAGGCGCCGGGCCTGGATACGCCGGAGCACGAGTTCACCAGCGGCAACCCCGCCATCCTCAACGTCGAGCTGTTTTTCGATACCTATGAGGAGAAGAAGGACGTCCGCACCGAGCACACGGAGAAGATCCTCGACCTCGCGGTGGTCAACGCCGACAAGCACCGCCCGCCCAAGGTGATGTTCGCCTGGGGCGGGTTCAAGTTCACCGGGTTCATCGAGAGCCTGACCGTGCGCTACACGATGTTCCTGCCCGACGGGAAGCCCTGCCGCGCCACTGCGAACGTCTCGATGAAGGAGCTCTTGACGGCCAAGGAGCAGCTGGAGAAGAAGCCGCGCAACTCGCCCGACCACACCAAGCGGCGCACGCTGAAGACGGGGGAGACCCTGGCGCTCATCGCCCACGAGGAGTACGACGACCCGGCGGAGTGGCGGCGGATCGCCGACGCGAACGGCATCATGGATCCGCGCGACGTGAAGCCCGGCACGGTCTTGACCTTGCCGCCGATCCTGTAGAAGGAAGAGCCTCGTGGCCGAGAACCTCTACAAGCTGCTCGAGAAGGCGCACGACACCGCCTCCACCGCCGACGCGAAGCAGTTCGGCGTGGAGATCGGCATCGTCACCAACGTCAAGGACCCGGACCAGCTCGGGCGCGTGAAGGTGTGCTTTCCCAGGCTGCCTGGAAAGCCCGAGTCGGACTGGTGCCGGGTGGTCCAGCCGGCGGCGGGCGCCGGACGCGGGTTCTACTGGCTCCCGCACGTGAACGACGAAGTCCTGGTGGCGTTCGAGCGCGGCGAGGCGCACCGGCCATACGTCGTGGGCTCGCTCTGGAACGGCAAGGACAAGCCGATGAAGACGGCTTACGTCGACGAGAACACGACGGTGATGATCCAGACCAAGTCCGGACACCAGGTCGTGTTCGACGACAAGAGCGGCCAGGAGAAGATCCTCATCGCCGACAAGAGCGGGAAGCGGACGCTGACGTTCGACGTGCAGAACAAGAAGTTCCTGGTCGAGGCGAAGGAAGGGGACGTCGAGATCCACGCTGCGAAGAAGATCGTTCTGGAATGCGAGGATCTGGAGATCAAGACGAAGAAGACGGGGAAGATCGACATCGGGACGACGTTCGACCTGAACGTGTCGGACAAGGCGAGCATCAAGGCGGGGCCGCAGCTGAACATCAAGGCCAGCCGGGTCAATATCAACTAAGCGCCAACGGTAAGTCTCTGTGCGCTCTGCGCGCTCCGTCGTGGAATTTTTTTGAGGCAATCCGGATTCGCTGGTACGAATTTTTCGTGCGCAGTGGAATCTTCATCCTGCTGTTGGCCGGGGCGGCGAATGCTGGTCCCAACGACCTGCAGCTGTGGAGGCTCGGGCATCCGGATTCATTAGGGTGCACTGCGTGCAACGGCAGCCCTGGCGACGTTCCCGAGCCGGGGACGCCCGGAGCGCAGGCGCGCTTTCATCGACTCTCCAGCACTTTGGGGCTGGCGTTCGTTCCGCCCTTCCAGGATCCGGCGGCGACCACCGGGCAGGCGGGATTCGAGGTCGGTTTGAGCTCGTCGCAGGCGCTCCTGCGCATCGGTGCCGACGCCTGGCCCAGCGAGGTGACGCAGGCCATCGGGGCGCCACCCGGCATGCTGCTCCTGCCGGCAGTGACCGTGCGCAAGGGCCTCGGCGGATCCCTCGAGCTCGGCGCCGGCTTCCAGTGGCTCGCCTACTCCAGGATGATGGCGTTTTCCGGGCAGCTGCGCTGGGCAGCGGTGGAGGGCCTGGAGAACGCGCCCGATGTTGCACTGCGAGCCTGGGGAACGCGGGTGGTCGGCACCCAGGATCTCCGTCTCTGGTCGCTTGGCGGGGACGCGCTCGTGTCGAAGAGCTTCGGCATCGCCGGCATGATGAAGCTGCAGCCGTACGGCTTGTTCGGCGTGGCGATGGTGAACGCGGCGTCTGTTTCGGTCGACTTCAAGCCCGGCGTCGAGGATCCGGCGCAGCCGGCTGCCGACGACCAGGTCTTCCACGCCGCGAGCTTCTACAACAACCGGTACTGGCGCGCCGGCGCCGGCATGCGGTTGGTGACCGGAACACTGGTCGTCGCGGTGGAGGGAGCGATGGCCTGGGGCAGCAACAACATCCAGGACGGGGCCACCGCGGCGCCGGAAAATTTCGTGCGCCTCTGGAGCTTCTCCGGCCGCATCGGCGCCGGGTTCTAGAAAAGACCGCCGGATGCCGGCCGCGAGCGTCAGGGCGGCGCTGGCCAGCGGCCGCGCATCAGCGCAGGAACGTTGGTGAAGATGCCGTTCACGCCGCTCTGGTGCAGCCGGGCCGCCGCCTCTGGGTCGTCCACCGTCCAGCACGCGACCGAATAGCCGCGCCTGCGCCACCGCGAGACCCGCTCCGGGGTGGCGAGCACGCGCTCCGGGTGCATGGCGCAGGCGCCGAGGAGCGGCGCGAGCGCGGAGCGCAGGATCCAGCGCTGCTCCGCTTCGAAGAGCAGGGCGCGCGGGATCGCCGGGGCCATCGAGCGCGCCCGCCACAAGCAAGCCAGGTTGAACGAGCTGAGCAGCACCCGATCCTCCGCGCGCGCGGCGCGGACTACGCGGACCACTTCGGCCGTGAGCCCGCGGTCATCGGCGCGCTCGCATTTCAGCTCGACGTTCACCAGGCGCGGAAACGCCTCCAGCACCTCTGCGAGCAGCGGGATCCGCTCCCCGCGGAACTGGGCGGATTTCCATGCGCCGGCGTCGAGCGTGCGGATGACGGAGTACGAGACGCCGGTGACGGGCGCAGTCAGACCCGTGGTCCGGGCGAGCGACTCGTCGTGGATGACGACGGTCTCGCCGGATGCGCACCGCTGTGCGTCGAGCTCCACTCCGTCGGCGCCTTGCGCGAGCGCGAGCGAGAACGCGGCCAGGGTGTTCTCCGGCGCGTCGGCGGACGCGCCGCGATGGGCCCAGAGCAGAGGCCGTCCGGTCCGGTTGAAGTGCGCCGGGAGCATCTCCGTGCTAGCTTGCCACGAAGAGGAGGCCTTTCGATGAATCTCGGGTTCGGCGAGCTACTGCTGATCTTCATCGTGATCCTCCTCATCTTCGGCGCGAGCAAGCTCCCGCAGCTGGGCGACGCCTTGGGCAAGGGCATCAAGAACTTCAAGCGATCGGTGACGGGAGACGACGAGATCGACGTCACCCCGAAGAAGGACTCCCTGCCCCAGAACCAGACGCCCGCGGCGCGGGCGGCGAGCAGCCGCCGCGCATGCACCCGCACGTCGCTGGAGATCGTCAGATCGGCCGCCACTTCCCGCAGGTCGGGTGCGGTGAGCAGCGCCAGCGCCGCCGAGGCGAGCGCCGGCGGGCAGTAGGGGTTCAGAGCGAGCGCGCGGCGCACCCGGCGGTTCGACGACCAGCGGCGCGAGAGGAAGATCTCCTCCAGCACCTCGGGGCGCTGTGGCCGCCGCGACGCCGCGGTCAGCACTTCCCGTTCCGTGCAGAGCGGGTTTTGCAGGACGTGCTTGACCACCGTCGGGTCCTGGTCCGTCGCCAGCCGCGAGAGCAGGTCGCGGTCGCGCGTCCGCGCGAGAGAACGGCGTTCCCCGAGCGTGCGGGCGCGCATCTCCCGATCGATCCACTCCTCGCGGTCGTGGTCGAAATTGCGCGCCGGCTGCGTGCGGGCGAAGAGGGCCTGCACTTCGGGGTCCTCCCCCGCCGCGGCGTGAAGCGCGTCGACGGTGGGCCCGTCCAGCAGGTCGCGCACGGCCCGCAGCAGGCCCTCCAGGGCGGCAGCTTCCGGGTCACTGCGCAGGTAGGCACGGCGGATCAGCTCCCCGAGAACGGCGACCGCCTCCCGCGGCGGGAGCGCCGACAGCACGGCCGCCGCCTTGTGCGCCCGCAGCTCCCCTGCCTCGAGCGAGGCAAGGGTGCGCGCCAGCTCCGATGCGTCCATCAACGGTTCCGCGCCGCTTTCGCGCCTGGTTGGGTCCACGCCTCGACCGTCTCGACCCGGACGCGCAGCCGGTGCTTCACCAGATCAGGCGGCGGGTCGGGAATGACGGCGAAAAAAGGCAGGCTGCCACCCGGCGGAAGCCTGCGCTCCACTTGCGCGGCCTGGAGCGTGCGGGTCAGCTTCTCGACGTCGCCGGCGGATCGGACCGACCATACGTCCTCGGGCGTCGGCTCCGATCCGGCGATGGCATCGGCCTTGGCTTCCGGAGCCCCGTTCGCCATCAACTCGGCCGTCACGTGCACGGGACCGCGCACCTTGCGGCTGTGATTTTCGACCCGGCCCCGCACGTAGAACACCGGCTTTCCGCCCACGGTATCGTAGAGTCCGCTCACCACGCCGGTCGCGATCACGTCCGCCGCGGTACCGAAGCCGAGCGCACGGGGTCGGTCCTCGGCCGCACGGGGTCGGTCCTCGGCCGCACGGGGTCGGTCCTCGGCCGCACGGGGTCGGTCCTCGGCCGCACGGGGTCGGTCCTCGGCCGGGTCTCCTTTGCCGGCTTTTCTTCAAGCTCCGTGACGTTCGCAGCGGCCGCCGATCCGCCGGGGGAGATCGGGACGAACGGATCATCGAGCTCCATCGGTCCGCCGGGACCCGGCGCATCCGCTACGCTGTCCGGCGGCGGCATCGGTGGATCGAGCGGCGGCGGTGGGGAAACGGGCTCCGGCGGAGGCGGAGGGGGCCGCGCCGTTTTCGGCGGGGGGGCGTCGATCTCGAGATTCAGATCGTCGAATCCGGGAAGGCCTGAGGCAAGATCCGCGGCTGGAGGGAATGGATCGGGAGCGGCAGGGGCGGGCGGCGCGGCGCCGATCGTCAGGGGCGCATCGCCGGTGAGCTCGGCCATGCCGAACAGGTCATCCGCGTCCAGCCGCCGCGCTGCGCCGTCATCGGCCTTCAGCGACGCGGCACGCCGTACCTTGTCCGTGGAAGGACGGACAGGGCCCGTGGAAGGACGTACGGGTCCGGTCGAAGGACGCCCCCCCGACTTTCCACCAGTGCCCGAACCGGGCTTGCCGACGGCGGAAGCGCCGAGCGACGAGAGATCCATGGTCGTACCGGGGCCTGGGGCCGGATCGGTCGCTCCGCTGCCTGGTTTCCGGACCTGGAACACACTCTTGCAGGAAGTGCAGCGCACCCGTACACCGCGGTCCGTCACCTTCTCGTCGGCGATGCGGAATTTCGACTGGCAGGTTGGACACTGGACGACCACCGTCGCATTCTCCCTTGCGCTGCGCGTGGGTGACAAGGAAACGCCCTCTGCAACAAGGTGCGTGCAACGCTCCTTGACACACACCGTCGCCTGTGGACAGATGGCGCCGTACCGCTTCGCGTCAATGCGCTCTCAACCCCCCAGGACCGTGGAGTCTCAAGGATGAGCGAGCAGGATCAGGCCCCGGCGCCGCAGGCGGGTAACGGCGCGCCGCAGGAGCGAAAAGAGCCCAAGGTCATCAAGCGCTACACGAACCGCAAACTCTACGACACGGTGGAGAGTCGCTATGTCACCCTCGACGAGATCGCCCACATGATCAAGGGCGGCGCCGAGGTGAAGATCATCGACAACCGCTCGAAGGAAGATCTCACCTCGGTGACGCTGGCGCAGATCATTTTCGAGGAGGAGAAGAAGCGCTCGCAGATAGAAGGTGCGTGGCGTCACCGGTATGTTCCGCAAGGAAGGCGAAGCGAGCCCGGTGAAGGAGGCCGTTGACGAGCTTCGCGGCCGCGTGGACACCGCCGTGAAGTCGGTGGTGGAGACGTTCGGCGTGGCGGGTTCGGCAGAGATCGATCGCCTGCAGAAGCGCATCCAGGAGCTGGAGAAGCGGATCGCCGAGCTGACGAAGGGCCCGTGACCCTGGCGGAGGCGCTCGAGCCGCTGCACCGCAGCTACCTGCGCCGGCTCGACGAGATGGTCGCGCGGCTGCCCGAAGGCGCTGCCCTCAGTGAACGCACCACGCGCGACGACGACGGCCGTCTCGTGCTCGGCGAGGACGGACTGCCGCTGCGCTTCGACGTCGCGGACGCTCGCGACGGGCACACCTGGGAGGTCCACGGCGCGCGCCCCGACGAGCCGCTTCAAAGAGAGGTTCGCGTCGGTCGCGTCGAGGTGCGCCTGGAGGCGGGAAACTGGGAAGAGCTGCCGGTGGTCTGCGTCTTCGATGGGCGCCCGTTGCCGGAGGACGCTGAGGCGCTCGCCACCCTGCTTCGCGCCTTCACCATCTTCGCCTGGTATGGCGGGTTCGCGGGCGCACGTGCTGCGCGAGGAGCTCCGGGCGCGGATCGCTGGACGGGACGTGCGCACGGCATCCGCGTGGAGCTGCGGGATGGCGAGCTCTGGGCCGTGCTCGATCTCGGTACCTGCCCGCCGGCAGCGGTCGAGGCGCTCTGCACCGCGCTCTCTGGTTACTGCGAGGAGCGCGTCCCCCTCGCCTACCTGCGCCTGGGCGGAAAGCCCTGATGCTCGAAGGATTCCACCCCTCGGTCCGCACCTGGTTCGAGGCGCGCTACGGCACGCCGACGGAGCCGCAAGCACTGGGCTGGCCCCGGATCCAGGCCGGCGAAGATACCTTGATCGCGGCCCCGACCGGCTCGGGAAAAACGCTCGCCGCCTTCCTCGCCTGCCTCGACGCGATGATCCGGCAGGGCGATTCCCTGCCCGACGAGACTCAGGTGCTCTACGTCTCGCCGCTGAAGGCGCTCGCCAACGACGTCCGCATGAACCTGCTCGAGCCGCTCGCGGCGCTGCGGCTGCTGCCCGGCGTCCCGGAGATCCGCGCAGCCGTACGCACCGGGGACACCCCGCAGCCCGAGCGGCAGGCGATGCTGCGCAATCCTCCGCACATCCTGGTCACGACGCCGGAGAGCTTCTACCTCCTGCTGACGAGCGGAAGCGGCCGCGGCGTGCTGGGGACTGTGCGGACCGTCATTGTCGACGAGATCCACGCGGTCGCCCGCGACAAGCGCGGCGCGCACCTGGCGATCTCGCTCGAGCGGCTGGATGCGCTCTGTGGGCATCGATGCGTGCGGATCGGCCTCTCCGCGACCCAGCGGCCCATCGAGGAGATCGGACGCTTCCTCACCGGGGGACGGCCGTGCGCGATCGTCGAGAGCGGAGCGCGGCGCGTGCTCGACGTGCAGGTCGAAGTGCCGCGCGACGAGCTGAACGCGGTCGCTTCCAAGGAGCAGCGGGAGGAGACCTGCGAACGCGTGGCCGAGTTGATCCGCGAGCACCGGACCACGCTGGTGTTCGTGAACACGCGCAGGCACGTGGAACGCGTCGCGCACCAGCTCGCGCAGCGGCTCGGCGAGGACCAGGTGGTTGCGCACCACGGCAGCATGTCGCGGACCATGCGGCTCACGGCAGAGGAGAAGCTCAAGCGCGGCCAGGTGCGCTGCGCCGTCGCCACCGCCTCGCTGGAGCTGGGCATCGACGTCGGCGCGGTCGACCTGGTCGTGCAACTCGAGTCTCCTCGCAGCTTCTCGGTGGCCCTGCAGCGCATCGGCCGCGCCTCCCATCATCGCGGCGGCGTGCCGAAGGGCCGGCTCTTTCCGGCCACGCGCGATCAGCTCGTCGAGTGCGCGGCGCTGGTGCGCGGCATGCGAGCCGGCAACCTCGAAGTGACCCGCATTCCGCAGTGGCCGCTCGACGTGCTCGCGCAGCAGCTCGTCGCCATGGCCGCCTGCGAGGACCTGGCGGAGGACGAGGCGTACGCGCGGGTACGTCGGGCCTGGCCCTACCGCGAGCTTCCCCGCGCCGAATTCGACGCCGTGATCGAGATGCACGCGGAAGGTGTGGCGCGCCGCGCGGGGCGGGCGCAGGGAGCGAGACTGCACCGGGACGGAGTCCATCGCGTGGTGAAGGCACGGCGGGGATCGCGCATCGCCGCGCTCACCAGCGGCGGCGCCATTCCGGAGACCGCGCAGTACGCCGTCATCGCCGAGCCCGAAGGCGTCGCCATCGGACAGGTGGATGAAGATTGGGCCGTGGAGAGCATGGCCGGCGACATCTTCCTGCTCGGCAATGAGAGCTGGAAGATCCGCCGGGTCGAGGCGGGCCGGGTCCGGGTGGAGAACGCGCACGGAGCGCCCCCTTCGCTGCCGTTCTGGAACGGGGAAGCGCCGGGGCGGACCCCGGAGCTGTCCGAGGAAGTCTCGCGCTTGCGCGGGGAGATCGAGACGCTGCTCGACGATCCTCCGCGCGCGCAGCAGTTCCTGGTCCGCGAGTGCGCGGTCCCGCAGGCAGGCGCGGAGCAGATCGTGCGCTACTTGCGCGCCGGCCGGGACGCGCTGGGTGCGCTGCCCACCCAGCGCACCCTGATCGCGGAGCGCTTCTTCGACGAGTCGGGCGGGATGCAACTCGTGGTGCACGCCCCCTTCGGGGCGAAGCAGAACCGCGCTTTCGGTCTGGCGCTGCGCAAGCGGTTCTGCCGGACCTTCGACTTCGAGCTGCAGGCGGCGGCCACCGACGAAGGCATCCTGCTGTCGCTCGGCCCGCAGAACAGCTTTCCGCTCGAGTCCGTGTTCGACTTCCTCGCGCCGGGCACCATCGACGAGATGCTCACGCAGGCGGCGCTGCGCGCTCCCATGTGGGGCGTACGCTGGCGCTGGAATGCGACCCGATCGTTGGCGGTGCTGCGCTCGCGGGCCGGGAAGAAGATCCCCTTCAACATCCTGCGCATGCGCACCGACGATCTGCTGGCGCAGGTGTTTCCCGCCCAGGCGCAGTGCCAGGAGCACGACACCGGCGCCATCGAGCCGCCGGATCACCCGCTCATCCGCGAGACCTTGCGCGATTGCCTCACCGAGGCGATGGACATCGAGGGGCTGCGCGCGCTGCTCGAGCGGATGGACCGCGGCGAGCTGCGGCTGCTCGCGCGCGATACCCCCGAGCCGTCGCCGCTCTCACACGAGATTCTCAACTCCGCTCCTTACGCTTACCTGGACGACGCGCCGTTGGAGGAGCGGCGGTCGCGGGCCGTGCAGCTGCGGCGCACGCTCGATCCGGGCGACGCCGCATCGCTGGGAGCCCTGGACGCAGAGGCCATCGCGGAGGTGATCGGGCAGGC
The DNA here is from genome assembly GCA_005879505.1 of Deltaproteobacteria bacterium. GTDB lineage: Bacteria > Myxococcota > Myxococcia > Myxococcales > 40CM-4-68-19 > 40CM-4-68-19. The sequence continues at coordinate 6,677 of VBKQ01000091.1, read as the reverse complement.
CGCGCCGGATCTTCGTTCGGCCGACGAGCTTCACGACCTGCTGCTCACGCTGGTGCTGCTGCCAGAGGCCGAGGCGGGCGCCTGGACGCCATGGCTGGAGGAGCTGCGCGCCACTGGCCGTGCCGTCTTCCGCGACGGGTTCTGGCGCGCCACCGAACGGTCCGGCGCGGAGCTGCTCGATGCGGTCCGCGGCTGGATCGGGATCACCGGTCCCATCACCGCCGCCGAGCTCGCCCGCAAGCTCGGCGTCGCAGATGTCCAGGCAGAGCTGGCGGCGCTGGAGAACGATGGGCTGGTGCTGCGTGGGCGCTATCGAGCCGGCGCGACGGAGACGGAGTGGTGCGAGCGGACGCTGCTCTCGCGGATCCACGGTCTCACGCTGGGCCGCCTGCGTCGGGAGATCGAGCCCGCCACGACTCAGGACTTCCTCCGGTTCCTGTTCCGTTGGCAGCACGTCCAGCCCGGAGCCCAGCTCCACGGGGCGGTGGGGCTGGCGGAGATCGTCGGCCAGCTCCAGGGCTTCCAGGCGGCCGCCTCATCCTGGGAGAGCGACCTGCTGGCCTCTCGCGTCTCCCGGTACGACCGCGCGCTGCTCGACCAGCTCTGCTTCTCGGGGGAGATCGCCTGGGGGCGGCTGGCCTGCGCGGACGACTCGCCGCGGCGCGCACCGCCGGGCCGCGCGACGCCCATCGCCGTGGTCCGGCGCGAGGACCTTCCCTGGCTGCTCGACGCGACCCGGGGCGGGTGCGAGCCGCTGGGGGATCGGGCGCGGCTCCTGCTGGCGCTGCTCGAGCAGCGCGGTGCGCTCTTTCCCCACGAGCTTCGCGCGCAGACCGGCCTCTCCGCGCGCGAGCTGAACGAGGCGCTCTGGGAGCTGGTCTCCGGCGGCCGCGTCACGTGCGACGGATTCGGCGCGCTGCGCGGTCTGCTCGAGGGCAAGACGCACGGCGCATCGGGCCGATGGTCGCTCCTGCGCGCGTACGAGGCGGAACAGCGCGAGCCGGAGTGGCTGGACAAGCTCGCGCGGCAGCATCTGCGCCGGTACGGGATCGTCTTCCGCGATCTGCTCGCTCGCGAGCCGCGCTGTCCGCCCTGGCGCGATCTTCTCCAGATCTACCGGCGGATGGAGGCGCGCGGAGAGATCCGCGGTGGCCGGTTCGCGCAAGCCTTCTCGGGGGAGCAGTTCGCGCTGCCGGAAGCGGTGGACGCGGTGCGCGCGGTGCGGAAGCTTCCCAAGGTCGGCGAAGAGCGCGTCAGCCTGAGCGCCTGCGATCCGCTGAACCTCGTCGGCGTGCTGACACCGGGTCTTCGCGTCCCCGCGCTGCCGCAGAATCGGGTGGCATACGTCGACGGCGTGCCGGAGGACGGGTCGGCGCTGCGGACGACTGCTTGATTCAATGCGTCTGCGTCTGCGATTGCGCCGCGGCTTCCTTCTTCTGCAGCTCGGCGATCTTTCTCGAGAGCCCCTCGAATACCTTCTCGAGCTCCTCGATCTTCCCCTCCAGCTTCCTCACGTCGTCGGAGGTGGGAATGTTCATCGCCGACAGAGCCGTGTGCGCGGCGCGCTCCGCCGTCGCCTTCACGTCCAAGGCCGCGCTCATCGTCTTCTGCAGCGCTCCCATGAACGTCTCGTTTTGCAGCAGCTGCGAAGCGAGCTTGCTCATGCGCTCTTCGCCCGTGGCGATCATCTTCTTGAGCACTTCGTTGTCGCGCAGCATCAGCCCGCTCCCGCGTTCGCGTGCGCGCAATCTAATGACGTGCCGCACCATGTCAAGCCAGGTTGACGCTCCTGGGGCCGGCCACTAGAGTCCCGCGGCCCATGCCGGTCCCCCTCGACCGCCGCCTCGTCGTGGTGACCGGGAAGGGCGGCACCGGCAAGAGCTCCATCTCCGCGGCGCTGGCCCTCGCAGCTGCGAGGCGCGGCAAGAAGGTGCTGGTGTGCGAGGTGGTCGCGAAGGAACGGGTGGCAGATCTGTTCGGCCGGCCACCCTCCGGTACCGAGATCCGCCAACTCTTGCCGAATCTGTACAGCGTCCACGTCCGGCCGCGCGAGGCGATGCGCGAGTACGCGCTCATGATCCTCAAGTACCAGACGCTGTACCGGCTCGCCTTCGAGAACGCAGCCGCGCGCTACTTCCTCGCCGCGGCGCCGTCGCTCGCCGAGATCGTCATGCTCGGGAAGGTGTTCTGGCATGCCGCGCGTGAGACCGAACGGGGCCGGCTCCGCTGGGACATGGTGGTCCTGGACGCGCCGGCGACCGGCCACGGCCTCACCTTTCTCAGCGTTCCGGAAGTCTTCCTGCGGCTCGTCTCCGAGGGCCCGTTGGCGCGCGACATGCGGATGATGCAGGCCCTCCTCGCCGATCCTGAGCGCTGCAGCATCTGCATCGTCACGCTGCCCGAGGAGATGCCGGCGAACGAGGCGATCGAGCTGGATCGCGCGCTGCGCCAGCGCCAGTTTCCCGCGGGTCCGTTGTTCCTCAATGCCGTGTTCGAGTCGCGGTTCTCGCCGCAGGAGGTCGCCTCGGTGACGCGCGGCGGACCGCTCCTCACCGCCGCCGGGGAGGCCGCCGACAATCACGAGTCTCGCGCCGCGCTCTGCATTCATTACGAAGGCGTCCTGCGCGATACCGTCCCCCGCCACCTGGTGAAGGTCCCCTTCCTCTTCGAGCGCAGTTTCGGCGCCCACGCGATCGAAAAGGTGTCGCGCGTGATCGAGGGCGCGCTGTGAAGCCGCTCGACGGGCGCAAGATCGTCTGCTGCGTGGGTTCCGGAGGAGTGGGCAAGACGACCACCGCCGCTGCCCTCGCGCTCAGCGCGGCCATGGAAGGCAAGCGCGCGCTGGTCCTGACCATCGACCCGGCCCGGCGCCTGGCCAACAGCCTGGGGCTGAAGGCCCTGGGAAACGCGGAGACCCGGATCGACGCCGCTCACTTCGCGGATGCGAAGCTGACCGCGCGCGGCGAGATGTGGGCGATGATGCTCAACCTGAAACGGAGCTGGGACGAGCTGGTGCGCCGCAATGCCCGGACCGCGGAGCAGGCACAAGCGATCCTCGACAACAAGCTGTACCAGACGCTCTCCACGGCCATGGCCGGAAGTCTGGAGTACATCGCCATGGAGAAGGTGCTGGAGCTGTACTCGAGCGGCCGATTCGACGTCGTGGTGCTCGACACCCCGCCCACCAGCAACGCCCTCGACTTCCTGCACGCGCCCGACCGTGTCCTCGACGTCCTCGACAACAACGCCATGCGCATCGTGCTCGGACCCATGCTCAAGGCGGGCAAGCTCGGGCTGCGCCTGCTCGCCGCGCCCTCCGGTCTGGTGCTGCGCACCCTGGCGCGGTTCACCGGCAGCGATTTCCTTCGCGACCTCGCCGCATTCATGATGGCGTTCGAGGGCATGTACGAAGGATTCAAGGAGCGCGCCGCCAACGTGAAGGCGCTCCTCTCCTCGCCCCAGACCGGTTTCGTCCTCGTCACCAGCCCGAACCCTCTCACCACGCAGGAGGCGCTCTTCTTCCACCGCGCCTTGGAGAGGGACGGCATCCGCACCGCCGCCGTGGTGGTCAACCGGGTGCAGCGCGACCCGCGCCGCCACGGCGGTCCGGACAACCTCGCCGCGCTCGAGGAAGCGCTGCAGCTCGCGCAGATCAAGGACGAGAACCGGCTGGCAGAACGGCTCTGCGAGACGCTCACGGAACAGGCCATCCTCGCCGATCTGGATCGGCGCGAGATCGAACGCCTGCGCGACATGCTCCGGGGGGTGCCGCTGTTCACGGTGCCGCGGCTGCGGAAGGACGTGCACGATCTCGCCGGGCTGTGGCAGATCGGGGAGTACCTCGGAGGCGACTGATGCTGCACACCGCGACCATCGAGCTGCCCACCACCAAGAAGCAGGAGATGATCGACGTCACCAAGCGCATTCGCGCGGTGGTGGCCGCGAGCAACGTGCAGTCCGGCCTCTGCTCCATCTACTGCGGACACACCACCGGCGCGATCACGCTGAACGAGAACACCGACCCCGACGTGCAGACCGACATCCTCAACGCCCTGGAGCGCGCCGTACCGCGCAACGAGAAGTACTACAAGCACGAGGAAGGCAACGCGCATGCGCACGCCAAGGCGGCCTTGCTCGGGTTCTCGGAGACCATTCCGGTCCAGGGCGGAAAGCTCGCGCTCGGGCTCTGGCAAGCCATCTACTTCTGCGAGTTCGACGGGCCACGGAACCGGAAGCTGGTGGTGACGGTGATGGGCTGAAGCCATGCTCTTTCGCGCCGGGTGAACGATGTCGCTGCTGCACGCGCGCGCCCTCTCGGTCCGCTACGGGCCCAAGGTGCTCCTCGACGGCGCGAGCTTCGCGCTCGGCCACCACGACCGCGCCGGCCTGATCGGCCCGAACGGCAGCGGCAAGAGCACCTTGCTGAAGATCCTCGCCGGCCAGATCGAGCCGGACAGGGGCACCGTGCAGCTCGTGCACAGGTCGCGCGCCGGGTATCTGCCACAGGAGCTTTCGGAGCTGCCGCCCGGATCGGTCATCGATGGGGTGCTCGCCAGCGTCCCCGGGCGCTCCTGGCTGCAGGGGCGCCTTGCCGCCGTGGAGGCGGGACTGGCGCAGGCGGCGACGGAGGAGGAGCAGGTCGAGCTGGGCGGCGAGCTCGCAGAACTGCACGAGCAGCTCGCGCACCACGAGGAGCTCTACGGCCGGCACCGGGCGGAGGAGATCCTCGGTGGGCTCGGATTCGCGCGGTCGGAGCTCTCGCGGCTCGCCTCCGATCTGTCCGGAGGCTGGAAGATGCGCGCCGCGCTGGCGGCCCTGTTGCTGCAGGATCCGGAGCTGCTCCTCTTGGACGAGCCGACCAATCATCTCGACGTGCCTACGCTCGAATGGTTCGACTCCTTCCTCCGTCGCTCGCGCAAGGCGTTGCTGCTCGTCTCGCACGACCGCGAGTTCCTCGATCGGCAGATCGATCGCGTACTCTCGCTCGAGTCCGAGGGGCTGCGCGCCTACGCGGGAAACTACGAGCGCTACCTCGAGCTTCGGGCCGCGGAGGAAGAGCGCCTCGCGGCGCAGGCGGAGAAGCAGTCGCGGCGGCGCGCCCAGATGCAGGCCTTCATCGAGCGCTTCCGTGCCAAGGCGACGAAGGCTCGGCAGGTGCAGAGCCGAGTCAAGCTGCTGGAGAAGGAAGAGATCGTGCAGGTGCGCGAAGAGCGCGCCACCGTGCGATTCCGCTTTCCCGAGGCGCCGCGCAGCGGGCGTGAGGTCGCCCGCCTGGAGCGGGTGTCGAAGTCCTACGGAGCCACGCCCGTCTACCGGGACTTGTCCGCGCAAGTATTGCGGGGCGACCGGATCGCGGTGATCGGACTGAACGGCGCCGGCAAGACCACGCTGCTCAAGCTGCTGGCGCGGGAGATCGAGCCCGACGCGGGGGTCGTGGCGCTCGGGCACAACGTGGTCACCGGGTATTTCGCGCAGCACCACACCGAGCGCCTCGACCCGGCGCGGACCATCCTCGAGGAGGTCCACGGGTTGGTTCCTACGCAGGCCCAGAGCTGGGTCCGGGGCGTGCTCGGTTCCTTCCTCTTCTCCGGCGATGAGGTGGAGAAGCGCATTGGCGTGCTCTCCGGCGGGGAGCGCGCACGGGTCGCGCTCGCGCGGCTGCTGGTGGTGCCTTCCAACTTCCTCCTCATGGACGAGCCCACCAACCATCTGGACCTCGACTCGTCCGAGGCGCTGATCGACGCGCTCACCAGGTACGAAGGGACGCTGCTCTTCGTCTCCCACAACCGCAGCTTCGTGAACGGGCTCGCTACCCGGATCTGGGAGGTGCGCGATGGCGTCATCGATTCGCAGCCCGGCGATCTCGACGACTGGTCGCGCCGCCGGACCGCTCAGACGGCCAGCGAGGTCCAGGACGGATCCTCCCGGGCGTCCGCGGGCGGGCAGGGCGTGCAAGCCAGGCGAGAGCGCGCGTTCCAGCGCGAGCAGCGCGACAAGGTCCTGGGACCGATCAAGCGCGCCGTCGCCGAGTTGGAGCAGCGCATCGCCCAGCTGGAGCAGGAAAAGAAAGCGGCGGAAGCGCAGCTCGCCGACCCGGCGCTCTTCTCTGATCCGGCCCGCAGCACGCCGCTGATCACCGCTTACCGCGACGCTGCGCGCAAGCTCGAGGAGCTCTACGCGCGCTGGGAGCACAAGAGCGAGGAGCTCGCGGCCGCCGAATCGCGCCTCTCCTGAGGCCGTCGCGCTTCGTACCACCGCGGCGCAGGGGCCCATACCCCAGGCGTCTCGCGGGAGACGTCACCGCACCGGTAGGAAATTCCGCCGTGCGCGGCGCGCACCTATACTGTCTATCGATGAAACGCGCGATCCTCTGGCTCTTGGCCCTTGGATTGATCGCGGCCGTGGCCGTCGTCGGCTGGCGCCTGGTCGACGAGCGCCGGTTCGCCGCGACGCGATTCGGCGAGGGATCGCGCACGGTGAACATCCCGCCGGGGACAGGACCGCACGCGCTCGGAAGGCTCCTCGCGGACGCGCGCGTCGTTTCCGACGCCAATCGCTTCTTCACGCACCTGCGCTGGTTCCGGCGGAACGCGCATACCAAGGCCGGCGAGTACCAGTTCGACGGCGCCCTGCTGCCGGACGAGGTGATCGGCAAGCTCGTCCGCGGTGAGGTGAAG
>VBKQ01000024.1 GCA_005879505.1 Deltaproteobacteria bacterium | reverse complement strand
ATCGCGTTCCCGCAAGCGGCGCTCCAGCGTCTCCACCTGCGCACGAAATCGGCTCTCGGCCGTCGCGGCCACCGCGTCCTCCGTCATGACGGCCGACGTTGCCATCAGGGCCTACCCCCCTTCAGTCTTCCGAGTTCCTTCCGCGAGCTCTCCAGCTCCTTTTCGAGGGCGATCATCTTGAGCTCACGACCGACGACCACCTCCTCGAATTTCTCGAGATCCAAAATCTTTTCCTGAAGCTCGCTCTTGGACTTTTCCAGATCGCGGACCACGTGCTCGTATTCGCGCATGTCACGCAGGATCCCGATGGCACCGATCACCTTGCTATCGGGATCGCGCAGAGCCGACGCGTTCAGGGTCGTGGGGATCACCTCGCCACTTGCACTGCGTGGATTGAGGTGGGCGTTCCGGGTGACGCCCCGCTCCACAACCTCCCGCAGCGCTGCCAGGAAAGCGCGGAACACCGGGTCGGGCGCGTTCTTGATCAGGCTCTCGGCGTAGGCCCTCGCCTTGTCCAGTTCCCGCATGTCGCGCAGGATGCCGAGAGCACCGATCACCTTACCGTCGGAGTCCCGCAGGGCGGAGGCATTGAGCGTGGTGGGGATGCCCTCCCCGCTTGCGCTCCGCGGGTTGAGCCGGGCGTTGCGGGTGACGCCGCGCTCGACGACTTCCCGGAGCGCCGCCGTGAACTCGCGTGTCTCCTCGGGAGTGATGAAGCGTGACAGCGACTGTTCGAGGAGTTCGTCCGGGCGGAAGCCAAGAAGGGCGGACACCGCATCGTTGGCCTGCAGGATTTTTCCTTCGAGGTCCGACACGAACACGGGATCGGGCGCGTTCTTGATCAGGCTCTCGGCATACGCTCGCGCCTTGTCCAATTCGCGCATGTCGCGCAGGATCCCGATTGCACCGATCACCTTCCCGTCCGGGTCGCGCAAGGCGGAGGCGTTGAGGGTCGTGGGGATGCCCTCCCCGCTCGCGCTCCGCGGGTTGAGCCGGGCGTTGCGGGTGACGCCGCGCTCCACGACTTCGCGCAACGCCGCCAGGAACTCCCGCGTTTCGGCTGGGGAGATGATGCGCGAGAGCGATTGCTCGATGACCTCGTCTGGGCGGAAGCCGAGAAGCGCAAAGACGGCGTCATTGGCCTGCAGGATTTTTCCCTCGAGGTCCGACACGAACACGGGGTCCGGCGCGTTCTTGATCAAGCTCTCGGCGTAGGCTCGGGCCTTGTCCAGCTCTCGCATGTCCCGGAGGATGCCGATCACACCGATCGCCCGGCCATCAGGGCCACGGAGCGCGGAGGCGTTGAGGCTCGTGGGGATGACCTCGCCGCCCGCACTGCGAGGGTTCAGGACGACATTCCGCATCACACCGCGCTCCACTACTTCCCGCAGTGCCGCCCTGAATTCCCGAGTTTCCTCGCGACTGATGAAGCGCGCCAGGGACTGCTCCAGCACCTCATCCTGACGGAACCCGAGCAGTTGGGAAACCGCGTCGTTCGCCTGCAGAATCTTGCCTTCAAGATCGGAGACGAAAACTGGATCAGGGGCGTTGGCGATGATGATGTCGGCATCCAGCGAGCCGCGCGATCTCACGCGCCCGCTGTCGGCCTCGATTGCATTTGGTTGCGTCGCGAGTTCCAGTGGTACAGCCATCTTGGACCTCCTTCGAACCGCTACGTGCCGGGTAGAAAAGGCCCTGATCTCTGCGCGGCGGGTTGCATACCACGGCCGCGCGCCGCCGTCTGCTACGCTCGGTGCAGTCAGGAAGGGAGCGCCGAGTTGGCGCTGACGTCCCAGCAGCGGCGCGGGCGAAGCTGTTCTTCACGAGAGCGGATCAGGGCGATCGGGCAAGGCGCCCCTTAGTCAGTCCGCAACCTCCCGCGCACCGAGGCCTTGCTTCGGGGCCTCGGCGCGCCTTACTTGATCCGGAGGCTTTCCGCTGACGTGCCATCCGCACGAGCGCGTCTCCGGCATCGCGGCAGTCCCACAAACAGCACCCGCCCGCCGCAGGCTGCCCACCTTTCCCGAGAGCTTGCCCCACCGTTCCGCCGGGCGCATCGCAGCTCATCCGTGCCTGGGCGGCCGGACCGCGGGCGGTTCGGCGAGAAACGCGCCGCCGCCCGCGACCCGTCGTCGGCCGCGCCGCACCTCGCGCTCGGGCTCCTCTACGAGCGCCTGGAGCGCCCGTCCGACGCAGCCCGCGAGCTCGAGCTGGCTGCGCGCCTCGACCCGCAGAGCCCCGAGGCGCTCAACAGCCTTGGCGGGGTCCTCGAGAGCGCGGGCGCGCCCAAGAGGCGGCCGCGGCGTATGACCGGGCGCTCGCTGTGGCGCCCGACTTCGCTCCCGCGCTGCAGGGCCGCGCCCGGTTGCGAGCTGCCCTCTCGGCAAAGTGAGGGCGATGCAGGACCATCAGGCGATGCACGACCTATCGCGCGTCGGGACGCTGCTCCAACGTCACGGACCATCGTGGGCCGGGGGGAGGACAGCGCTTCCAACCCGACCAGCAGGGTTCAGCGCAGCCCGCTCAGGTACTCCTCGAGGTCTGCCCGGAACAGGTCGCTGGCGCCGATGAACTGCAGCCCGACTCCGCGGTTCGGCGCCACGTGCACGACGCAGGCCTGCACGCTGCCCGGCACCGTCTGGCCCGGGATGTCGATATCGAGATCGATCACGGAGCCGAGCGCGGGCAGCTCGGTCAGCTTCATGAACGCGCCGCTCTGGCTGATGTCCGTGATCTCTCCCTGGCAGACAGGGCGCCCGTTCCTGCGGATGGTCGCCGTCATGTTGATGCGGAACCTGCGGCAGACGCGCTCAGCGGCTTGACGGTAGCGAGCGAGCAGCGCCGCCACGCGATCCCTCGCCCCATCTTCGTTGAACCGCGTCCAGAACCCGCTGTTCGCGCCCGCCGTGACGAGGGAGACCACGCCGTCGCGCGTGACCTCCTCGCCGCGATCGAAGTACAGCTTGAACCCCACCCACAGGCCCGGCCTGGGCGGCCGCTCCGCGCGGACGTGGATCACTTCTTCGCCGATGGCCGTCGAAGTGGTCTGCTGGATATCGTCATCCAGCATATAACGCACCGGAATCACGAGCCTTTGCGAGCTCAGGCTGGCCGGATCGATCGACATTGTCTCGCTCATCGATAGCTCCCGTCCCCCGTGATCCTGTATGGAGCAAAACGTCGCGCCGATTGTCGAATTATAGAACGTTTTCGTTCGGTTCAGAGAAGCGGCGGTACGATGTCCTCCGGGCTGGCAGGTGCACCTCCCACAAAGTTCCAGCCTGGCCATCTGGCCCCAGGCCAGGAATCGAGCCGATACCACTGGAATATCGGTGGATTACGCACCCTGTGTTGTGAAATGTTTCCGGTGTATCCGTGCGCCGACTTCCGCCTCCGGAGCCGCGATGCAGAAGCCCAAGCTGGTCGCCGTCGAGCTTCCCAACAGCCGCTTCGTGGTGCAGCTGCCCCGGCGTGGTGAAGAGCCTCGAAGAAGCTGGCGACGAGCTCTTCACGATGTATCGCTTCCCGAAGCAGCAGTGGAAGAACATCCGCACGACCAACGTCATCGAGCGGCTCAACGGCGAATTCCGCCGGCGAGTGAAAACGCAGGGCTCGCTCCCGAGCGAGGACGCCGCACTGGTGCTGCTCTTCGGCCTGATCGCGACGGGACAGATCAAGCTGCGCAAGATCGATGGATACAAAAAGCTCGCCGCAGTTATCAGCGAGCAGACGAGGCGCGCGGCCTGATGTCAGACCGCCATGCTATACGGAGAATCGAAATCAGCCGGAAGCTGCGGCCATTTCAAATTCCACACGAAGCGGGACGCGACCGGGCAGGTTGCTTGGGATCAGTATGGCCGTTGTTAGGCCGATCGGAACGCGGCTGTTAACCAGTGGGTCGATGGTTCGCACTCAACTCGGGGAGCCACTCTTCTTGGTCACCGGATCCATAGCGACAGCCCCCTGCGGCGGGGGTCACGATTACTCCCGAGGCTTCGGCCTGAGCTCCATCAACTTCGGAAGCAACGCGCCGGCACAGACGATCCAGACCAGCGCGGGCAAGCGCGCCAGCGGGAGCAGGATCATCGCCGGCCGGAATACGAGCCCGAGCGACGACAGCTCGGCCACAGCCGCGACGACGAGGCCGGAGATCATCGTCCAGCGCGGCAGCCGCCGCGACAGACCCGCGGTGAGCGAGATGCCGGCAAGGAGGAGGCCGAGAGGAACAATGTGCCCGAAGCCGCCCGTCGCCAGCGCGAAAGCAGAGTGCGCGCGGCGACG
>VBKQ01000090.1 GCA_005879505.1 Deltaproteobacteria bacterium | reverse complement strand
CGCGGACAGCCAGATCGCGCGCGGCGAGACCCTGGAGGACACGGCCCGGGTTGCCTCGCGCTACGTCGACGCGATCATGTTCCGCACCCACGGCGACGATCGGCTGCGCGCCTTCTCCCGAGCTGCCACGGTCCCGGTGATCAACGGGCTGTCGGATGGCGGGCATCCGGTCCAGGTGCTCGCAGATCTGTTCACCGTGGAGGAGAAGCTCGGCGAAGTGGAAGGGAAGACCATCGCCTTCGTCGGCGATTGCGCCTCCAACATGGCGCTCTCGTTCTGCGAGGCGGCGCCCATCTTCGGCTTCCACCTCCGGCTCGCCGCTCCGAAGGGATATCGCCCGCCCGCCGCTGCCCTGGGCGGGGCGCAGATCAGCAGCGATCCGGAAGAGGCGGTCACAGGGGCGGACGTGGTGATCACCGACGTCTTCGTCAGCATGGGCCAGGAGAAGGAGGCCGCGGCACGGATGAAGGCGCTCGCGGGCTACCAGGTGAACGAGAAGCTCCTCGGAAAGGCGCACCGCCACGCCATCGTGCTCCATTGCCTGCCCGCGCACCGGGGCGAGGAGATCACCGCCGGCGTCATCGACGGGCCCCAGTCCGCCATCTTCGACGAGGCGGAGAACCGCCTGCACGTGCAGAAGGCGCTCCTCGAGCACCTCATCCTGCGCCGCTGACTCACGTCAGGTCGAGCTTCATCCCTTCGTGGCTAGCGCGAAAGCCGAGCCGCGCGTAGAACCGGTGCGCGTCGTTGCGGGACTTGTTCGTGGTCAGCTGCACGCGGCTGCAGTCGCGGCGGCGCGCCTCCTCGATGGCCCAGCGCATCATCTCTGCGCCGTACCCGCGATTCCGCACCAGTGGGTCGACGCGCACCGCTTCGATCTGCGCGACCAGACTGCCCTGGCGCATCAGGTGCCGGACGAACGTCAGCATGAAGGTCCCCACCAGGCGGCCCTCAGCTTCCGCAACGTATGTGCCGTTCTCATCGGAGGCCTGCATCTCCCGGAGCGCCTCGGCGTAGCAGGGCGCTCCGGGATCGAGCTCATTCGAGGGCGTCGCCCGGTCGTCGAAGAGCAAGCCAAGGATTCCGGGGAGGTCTGCCGCCGTTGCGCGCCGCACGATCATGGCCCGGCAGTGTACCGATCCCGGAACGGTCGAACGGCCGGGCATGGTTCAACCGGTTGAACTGGACGGCGTCCAGTTGGTTCACTAATGAACTCGACTGGGGGCCAGCGCCAGTGCGGTTGCGCTCCGCTGCCGCGGGTGCGACGCGTTCGATCACCGAGCCGACTTCGCTTTGACGCCACCGTGATCTTCGCAGGCGTTCTTGGCTCGCGGCCGCTGCGTCTGGGTAGTGCCGTCCGCGCAGAGCAGGCGCGCGCCCGGGCGCTTTTTCGCCTGAGGGCGCTTGGCATGCGGTGCGCCGAACGCCGAGTAGGGACTCTCGTGCGCGGGGCGATCCTCAGGGCGCTGCGTGGGCGGCAGCGACTCCTTTGCAGGCGAGGGCTCGGCGGGCCCCTCGGGCGCCGCCGCCATGAGTGCCAATGCCGCCAACCAGGAGAGGGTTGCCATGCCTTCGAAGCTAAGGAGAGTCGCCTGAGGTCAGTAGTGCCGCGAGTGGTACTCCTGCAGCGACTTCACGGTCAGCGGCCCCTGCGCCAGCGCCTCGATGGCGGCGACCGCCGCGCGGCAACTGGTCAGGGCCGTGAAATAGGGGATCCCGTTCATCAGCGTCTCCCGCCGGATGCTGTAGCTGTCGTCGATGGCCTTCTTTCCGCTGGTGGTGTTGAACACGAGCGCGATCTCGCGGTCGATCAGCTTGTCGACGATGTGCGGCCGCCCTTCGTTCACCTTGAAGACCGTCTGGCAGGGCACGCCACGCCGGCGCAAGAACTCAGCCGTGCCTGCCGTCGCCACCACTTCGAATCCGAGCTTCACCAGGCGCGCACCCAGGTCCGCCACGCCAGGCTTGTCCTCGTCGCGCACGGAGATGAACACCCGGCCGCCCGTCGGGAGCGCGTTGCCGGCGGCGATCTGCGCCTTGGCGAACGCGCGCGGAAACGAGTCGTCGAGGCCCATCACCTCGCCGGTGGAGCGCATCTCGGGACCGAGGATCGTGTCCGCCTTGGAGAAGCGGTGGAACGGGAAGACCGCTTCCTTCACGCTCAAGTGCCGCGGCAGGACCGTGCCGCGGATGCCCTGCTCGGCCAGCGACTTCCCCACCGTGCAGAGCGCAGCGATCTTCGCCCAGGGCACGCCCGTGGCCTTGCCGACGAAAGGCACGGTGCGCGAGGCGCGGGGGTTCGCCTCCAGGATGAAGATGCGCCCGTCCTGGACGGCGAACTGCACGTTCATGCAACCCACCACCTTGAGGTGGCGCGCCAGCGCGATGGTCTGACGCGAGACCTCGGCGACGATCTCCTTGGCAAGCGAGAACGGCGGCAGCGCGCACGCCGAGTCGCCGGAGTGGATGCCGGCCTCCTCGATGTGCTCCATCACCCCCGCGACGACGTATTCCCTGCCGTCGCCGACGCAGTCCACGTCCAACTCGGTGGCATCCTTGAGGAACCGGTCGATGAGGATGGGCCGCTCCTCGGAGGCCTGGACGGCCTCGGTGGAGTACTGCTCGACGCCGGCATCGTCGTAGATCACCTCCATGGCGCGGCCGCCCAGCACGAAGCTCGGGCGGACCATCACCGGGTACCCGATGCGGCGGGCGGTGGCCAGGGCCTCTTCCGGGCTGTGGGCGATGCCATTTTCCGGCTGGCGCAGCTTCAGCTCCTCGACGACCCGGGACCACAGCTCGCGATCCTCGGCGGCTTCGATCGCGTCGACGGTGGTCCCGAGGATGCGGATGCCCGCCTTTTCCAGCCCTCGGGCGAGCTTGAGCGGCGTCTGCCCGCCGAATTGGACGATCGCGCCGATGGGCTTCTCGCGCCGGGCGATCTCCAGCACGTCCTCCAGCGTCAGGGGCTCGAAGTACAGTCGATCGGAGGTGTCGTAGTCGGTCGACACCGTCTCCGGATTGCAGTTCACCATCAGGGTCTCGTAACCGGCAGCCCTGAGCGCGAAGGAGGCCTGCACGCAGCAGTAATCGAACTCGACACCCTGCCCGATGCGATTCGGTCCCGACCCGAGGATGAGGACCTTCTTCCGGTCGTCGGGGCGCACTTCGTCCTCGTCCTCGTAGCTCGAGTACAGATAGGGCGTGTCCGCTTCGAACTCGGCGGCGCAAGTGTCGACGCGCTTGAAGACCGGGTGGAGGCCCATGGTCTCGCGCTGGCGGGCGATGTCCGCCTCGGTGCGGCCGGCAAGCCGCGCGATCCGCTTGTCCGAGAAGCCGAGGCGCTTCCAGCGAACGAGTTCGGGAACGTTCCCCCCTGCCCCGGCTTTTCGCGAGGACCCGGCGATCTCGCGCTCCGCGTCGACCAACGACTGGACCTCCCGGACGAACCAGGGATCGATGGCCGAAAGCGCGTAGATCTCCTCCACCGCGATGCCGGCCCGGCACGCCTCCGCCAGCCAGAAGAGCCGGCGCGGCGTCGGCGTTTTCACCTCCTGGCGGATGCGTTCCAGCTCGGGCGCCGAATACTCCGCGCTCATGCCGTCACGCCTGAGGGGCGAGTCCAGGCCGTCGGTGCGATTCTCCATCGAGCGCAGCGCCTTCTGCAGCGCGATCGCGAACGTGCGCCCGATGGACATCACCTCGCCCACCGATTTCATGCTGGTGGTGAGCGTCTGATCTGCGTGGGGGAACTTCTCGAAGTTGAAGCGCGGGATCTTCACCACGCAGTAGTCGATGGCCGGCTCGAAGCTCGAAGGCGTCGTCTTGGTGATGTCGTTGGTGATCTCGTCGAGCGTGTAGCCGACCGCGAGCTTGGCGGCGATCTTGGCGATGGGAAACCCGGTCGCCTTCGAGGCCAGGGCGGAGGACCGGCTCACCCGCGGATTCATCTCGATCACCACGATGCGGCCGGTCTTCGGATGGACGCCGAACTGGATGTTCGACCCGCCGGTCTCCACGCCGATGGCGCGGATCACCTGCCGCGCTAGATCGCGCATCGCCTGGTACTCGACCTCGGAGAGCGTCTGCGCGGGAGCCACCGTGATCGAATCGCCCGTGTGCACGCCCATCGGGTCGACGTTCTCGATGCTGCAGATGATCACGACGTTGTCCGCCTTGTCGCGCATCACCTCCAGCTCGAATTCCTTCCAGCCGAGGACCGACTCCTCGATCAGCACTTCGTGCGTCGGGCTGTACCCGAGCGCCCGCGCCCCCAACTCCTCCAGCTCCTGCCGGTTGTAAGCGATTCCACCCCCGAGGCCGCCGAGCGTGAAGCTGGGCCGCAAGATGAGCGGGAACCCGAGCTCGTGTCCGGTGCGCATCACCTCGTCGAGCGAGTGCGCGATTCCCGATCTGGGGACGTCGATACCGATGGCGGTCATGCAGTCCTTGAAGCGCTGCCGGTCCTCGGCCTTCTCGATCGCTTCGAGCTGCGCGCCGATGAGATGGCAGCCGTACTTCGCCAGGATTCCCTCTTTGGCGAGCTGCACCGCCAGGTTCAGGGCGGTCTGCCCGCCCATGGTGGGCAGGACCGCGTCCGGACGCTCCGCGGCGATGATCCGCTCGGCCGCTTCCACCGTGATCGGCTCGATGTACGTGCGGTCCGCCCACTCCGCGTCCGTCATGATCGTCGCCGGATTGGAGTTCAGCAGGATGGTGCGGTACCCCTCTTCCCGCAGCGCCTTGAGGGCTTGCACGCCCGAGTAGTCGAATTCACAAGCCTGCCCGATGACGATGGGACCAGAGCCGAGCAGGAGGATGGACTTGAGGTCTTCTCTTCGCGGCATCTGGGGGCCTCGATGTAACACGGAGAAGCGGTCGTGACCACGACGGATGAGCAGGCGCTGGCGCGTAGCGATCGCTACCTGCGCGAGTTCGTCGAGGCGCTGCGGCTGTGCCCGTACGCGAGGTCCTGCCGGGAGTCGGGCCGGCTGCATCGCCGTGTGCTGCGCAGCCGCGACGACGCGCTCCCTGCCATCCAGCAGATCGAGACCCTGCCGGAGCAGGCCGTGGAAGTCGCGCTCCTCATCTTCCCGGACGAGCCGGCCTCCGGAGAGCAGTCGGCGCGCGACTTCGTTTCCTTCTGCGCCGGCTTGCGCGAGCGGATGTTCGCGGCGCACGCCGGCGACGCGCCGTTCTATTGCGTGGCGTTCCACCCCGAACTGCCCCGGGATCTGCTCGACGCGCATCGGGCCGTGCAATTCATCCGTCGCAGCCCGGATCCCACGCTGCAGCTCGTGCGCGCTTCGGTCCTGCGGGCCGTCCGCGGTGACAATGGCGGCGGCTCTCGTTACCTGGACACCGCGAAACTCTCGCTGGAAGAAGCGATGGCGCTGGTGAGCCCGCTCAGCCTCGCCGATCGCATCTCGGAGACCAACTTCGCGACGTTGCAGCGCGAGGGGCCAGACCGGCTCGAGGCATTGCTCGCCTCGTTTCGCCGCATCGACGAGCAGATGCCGTCTTGATTGCGTACCTGCATGCCCGCTGGTCGTCGCTTACTGAGCCGTAGGCGAGCGAGCGACCCAGAGCGGCATGCTGTGCGGGTCGCGCTCGCGGATGCGGAAGATCTGATATCCGTCGACCTCTCGCTTGACGCCGGTCTGCGGCTCGAAGATCGTCCAGTACTCATCCCGCCTCTGCGCCGGTTTGAACCAGATCATGCTTCCGTCCGATGCAAGCTCCGGGCGGATGACGGTGGCTGAAGCGATGGGCGCCTCCTGCCCCGGCTCGAATCCAGTGGGCCGCGCGAGGAACACGCGCTCGCCGTCCGCGTATCGCACCGCGAGGGCGCCGCACGCTTCATCCCCGGGCTGGAAGCACTCGACTTGCGCCACCTGCTTGCCGCCGCACTGGACCACATTCGGGTCCGCCGCGTGACAGGAGCTCCAGCCCTCGCGCCTGTGCGTGAGCCGCGTCGCGCTGCAGGCGGCGATGAGCAGGACAGGCAGCAGCCGCTTCAACGATGTACCTCCGCGAGGCGCCGCGCAGCGAGGGCGGCCCACTCCGGCGCTATTTCGCTGCACGCGACCCGCCTTTGCAAGCGCAATGCGGCGGCGGGAATGCTGCCACTGCCGGCGAACGGATCGAGCACCAGATCCCCCGGCCGGGACCACTGACGTAGCAGCGGCTCCAGAACGGAAAATGGCTTGTGATTCGGATGATTGCCCCAGCGGCTCGCCTCGCCGTCGTCGTCGTACCCTGCCGCGACGCACCAGACGCGCTGCAGATCGCCGGCCTGCAGCTCGGCAAGCGGAGCCTTCAGGAATACCAGCGCCGTCTCGTAGACGCGCAAGAGCTGCTCGTTGCCCTCACGCGGCGACGTCCGCTTCGCCCAGAGAAACTCGCCCCCTTCGCCATGGCCGAGCTCGCGGGCGACGGCGCGGATCGGTTCCTTGCCGAGGAAGTTCGTCCAGACGATCACCGGTCCTTCGACGTGCGCGGCGGCTTTGGGAAGCCACTCCTCCGTGAAGCGTCGATATGCGCGAACGTCATCGAAGCGGACGACGGGTTCCCGATCGATCTTCACTCCTGCGCGCTTGTCGCGCGCCCCTCCGCCTTTGCGCCGGCGCATCAGCAGACAGTAGGGGGGATCGGTGAGCAGCAGCCGGGCGCGCTCACCCGCGAGGGCGCTCCGGTAGGT
Organism: Deltaproteobacteria bacterium; assembly: GCA_005879505.1. Taxonomy (GTDB): domain Bacteria; phylum Myxococcota; class Myxococcia; order Myxococcales; family 40CM-4-68-19; genus 40CM-4-68-19. The sequence goes on along the minus strand of VBKQ01000090.1, from coordinate 4,559 downwards.
TTCCTCGAGCCGCGCATCGCCTTGCAGGCACCTCACAGCCGCACGCGGATCCCATGGCCTGCCCGGTGATTGGGGGATATGGCGAGCCGGTTCATGGCGCCGGAATGTAGCCCCGCCGCGCTGCGCCGACTACACGCCGCTGCACCGCGGCGAGCCGCCGCGTCGCTCTTGCAGCCGTGATAAGGTTCGTGCCAGAGAGCAGCGAATATCCCGCGCCAGGAGACTCATCCATGGCTTTCGTCGTTGCCGAGCCGTGCATCGCCTGCAAGTACACCGATTGCGTGGCCGTCTGCCCCGTGGACTGCTTCTACGAAGGAGCGAACTTCCTCGTCATCCACCCCGACGAGTGCATCGATTGCGGCGCCTGCGAGCCGGTCTGCCCGACCAAAGCGATCTTCCCGGAGGACGACCTGCCGGACAAATGGAAGGAATACACGGCGCTGAATGCGGAGCTCTCCCAGAAGTGGCCCAACATCAACAAGCAGAAGGAGCCGTTGCCCACGGCCGAGCAGTACAAGGAGAAGGAGGGCAAGCGCGGGATGCTCTCCATGGACGGCTTCTCGGGCTAGCGGTGAGCGACCTCGCCCCCGGGCTCCTGATCGCGGTCCCGCAGCTCGACGACCCGAATTTCGCCCGGTCCGTCGTACTGCTCATCGAGCACAACGATTCCGGAGCGATGGGAATCGTCTTCAATCGGCCGAGCGACATCGGCCTCAAGGACATCGGCAAGGAACACGGGATGGACGTGCACGCGGAAGCGGGAAACGCGTTCATCGGAGGTCCGGTCCAGCGCGAACGAGGCTTCCTCGTGCATCGTCGCTCTGAAGTGGCCGATTCGGTGCAACTGCAGGACGACGTCTACCTTTCCGTCTCTACCGACGCGCTGCGCACGCTGCTCGCCGGCGACCCCGCTGCATACCGTCTCTGCCTCGGCTACGCCGGCTGGGGGCCCGGGCAGCTCGAGCGGGAGATGGTCGCCGGCGGGTGGCTCAATGCCAGCATCTCTTCGAAGCGCATCTTCGACACGCCTGTCGAGAAGATCTGGGACGCCGTCATCCGCGACCTCGGGATCGACCCGGCCTTTCTCGTGCAGGGCGGAGGAAAGCAATGAGGACGGTGGTGCTGACCGCCGCGGCGGCCCTGGCACTCTCGTGCGGGGGTGGGAGCAAGGCAGTGCGCGCCGGTGGCGCTCCCGACGCGACGCCGTCGTGGCTGTCGGAAGGCACCGGCGCGATCCGGGCGGAAGGCGGCCGGAAGCTGCAGGGCGTGGGCGTAGCGAGCGGAGTCACGAACGAGAGGGTCCGGCGGCACCAGGCGGATGGCGCAGCTCGCGAGCAGCTGCAAGGTGCGGTGGACGCGCTGGCGCGGGCTCTGGCCAAGGCGGGAGAATCGCCGCAGGATGGACAGGCGGTGGCGGCGATGGCTCGCAAAGCGGCGGCGCAGGTGTCTGCAATCCACGACCATTGGGTGACGCCGAACGGCGACGAGCGCGCGCTCGCTGTCGTGGAGGTCGAGGACTTCAAGAAAGCGCTCCAGGGTGTGGACGGAGACGAGCGGGTGCGGCGGGAGATGTTCGCGAATGTCGATCGGGCGTTCGAGCAGGTCGCGCGAGCGCGGTGACGGCTTCAGATCAAACGCCGAGCACGCCGAGGGTTTTTTTGTAGATGGCTGCGTCGCGGGTCGAGAAGCAGCAGAAAATGATGCGCATGTCCGGGTGGGACTTTTGGAAGACGCGTGCCTCGCGTACCGCGATCCCGGTGGCCGGTTCGATTGGGTACCCATAGATGCCGGTCGAGATCGCCGGGAAGGCAATGCTCTTCAGATCGTGGCGGGCGGCGAGGGATAAAGCGTTGCGGTAGCAGGAAGCCAGCAGAGCGGACTCGCCCTGATCGCCGCCGTGCCAGACCGGGCCGACGCAGTGGATGACATGCCGCGCCTTCAGGCGGTAGCCCCGGGTCAGCTTTGCCTCGCCGGTGTTGGCGCCGCCAAGGGTCCTGCACTCGGCGAGCAGCTCGGGGCCGGCAGCGCGGTGGATGGCTCCGTCGACTCCACCCCCGCCGAGCAGCGTCGCGTTCGCGGCATTGACGATAGCGTCGACGTCGAGGAGCGTGATGTCGCCTTCGACCACTTCGATCATGCGCCCTCCTTGCGCAGCGTGCGTCCGGGCGGAGGGAGTGCCATGTTCCAGGTGTACATGAGCAAAGAGCTGGAGAAAAAGCCCGAGCTTCCGGTGGTCGCCCGCCTGGTGGTCGAGATCCGCTCCGACGGCCGCCACACCATCGCCCGCGGGATGGCCCAGGACGCGACCGGCGAGCGCGTCCAGGTCGAAGCGGAAGGCAGCTCTCCCCTGCAGCTCGCGCTCGCCCTGGTGAAGGCGCTGCGGGAGGTGCCCTCGCTCGCGCGCGGCTTCGCGAAGGGCCTGCTACCCGGGCGCCGCAAATAGCTCGCCGGCGAGCGCCGAGATGTCGCGCGGCGCATTCACGCAGGGATGACCGTCGGTCCAGAGCGCGCTCGCGCTGCCGGGCCGGACCAGCATCTGCAGCGACGAGCGCGTTCCGTATCCGACGGCATCGGCATGCACGCAGGCGCTCTCCAGCGGCTCACTCGCGTGCTTGGTCATCGGCTCGCGCCAGGCGCGCAGATCCGGTTCCAGCCGGGCGAACGCCAAGGCGACGGATCGCTCGCGCGCGGCCTCGCCCGCGCCGAAGCTGCGCTCGGTGATCACGTGGACCTGACCCGCCGCAAGCGGGAGGTGATGGACGGCGAACCCGTCGCTCCAGGACACGAACGCGTCGCTCAGGTCCGCGTACACCAGATGGAAGCCGTTGTGCCGCCCGCCGCGGAGCTCCGCCAGCGCATCGTGCAGGCCGCGCGCGCTGCGCGCCTGCAGGGCTTCCAGCACCAGATGCCCGCGGCTCTTGCGCGACGGATCCACCATCGCGCCGTGGCGGTTGGTCACGCAGACGAACAGACCGTGGCGGTTGAGGCCCAGCCAGCTTCCCTGCGCGAGCTCGTCGCGGGGCGCAAGCACGCCGTTCTCCACCCGCGGGCCGCTCGCGGGGCGCGCGAGCAGCTCGTTGCGGTTTCCCGACACCGCGAGCAGCGTACCCGGGCGCTGGAGGAGGACCAGCGTGCACATGCGCTGCTCTTTATCGTGTAGATTGCGCGCCCGCCATGGCGACCCGCTCTCAGCTGCGCAAGCCCATCGAGAAGGCCCGCACCGTCGATCCGCGACCGATCACCGGGCGCGAGTCGCCCCACGACCTTCTCCAGCATGCCTTCGGCGCGTACGTGGGCCGGCAGGAGCGCACGGCGTACGAGCTGATGCGCCGTTCGATGCGGGAGGACTGCAGCATCTTCCTCACCGTGAGCGGCGCGATGACGCCGGCCGGGCTTCATCAGAGCTGCCTGATCCCGCTGATCGAGCGCGGGATCGTCAGCGCGCTGACCACCACCGGCGCAAACCTGTACCATGACGCCCACCGCATCATCGGCCACGCCATCCGCGAGGTGAACCCCAACGCCGGCGACCTGCAGCTGCGGCTCGCCCGCGTGATCCGCATCTACGACCTGGGCTTCTGGGAGGAAGCCCTGCTCGACACCGACAAGCTCTTCTCGGCGCTGATGCAGGCGCCGGATTACCAGCGCAGGATGACCACGCCCGAGTTCCACGCGCTGCTCGGGCGCGACATCGCGAAGATCGAGAGAGGGCTGGGCGTCGAGCGACCTTCCCTGCTCTCGCAATGCTGGAAGCACGGGGTGCCGATCTTCGTGGGGGCGGTGCAGGACGGCTCGATCTTCCTCAACGCGGTCAAGCTCCGGCGCCTCTTTCCCGATACGTTCCGATTCGAGATCGACATCAACGACGACGTGTACGCGATGGCGGCGGTGCAGCACTGGGCGCGACACCACGGGTCCAAACGTCTTGCCATCTGGATCCTGGGCGGAGGCGTGCCGAAGAACTACACGTTGCAGGGCGAACCGCTGCTGGACCAGATCCTCTTCGTTCCCACCGCCGGTTTCGACATCGACGTGCAATTCTGTGTCGACCCGGTCGACAACGGGGCGCTTTCCAGCTGTCCCGCCGGCGAAGGACACACCTGGGGCAAGGTTTCCGTGGAGGCCGTCGAGGCCGGCTCGGTGTACGTGCACACCGACGTCACGGCGGTCTTTCCCTGGCTGACGCACGCGCTGCTCGGCGACCCGAAGATGAAGCGCAAACCGAAGCGGCTGCTCGATCGGCTCGCGGAGGCCCGCGCCTTTCTGGACCGCGACGTCGAGAAGAACCGACGCGAGCTGCTCAAGACGGTGGTGTTTCCCGGGACGCCGACGCACCACGATCCCGAGAGCACCGTGCGCTAGCCGCCCTGCTGGACCTCGGGAGTCCGCGGCCGCTTGGACAGAAACGGCGTCTGGAAGTTGTAGATCGCGTGGATGCTCACGTTGCGGAACCGCTCGTGCTGCAGCGCCATCCGCTCCAGCTCCCAGACCAGCGGCCGCGCGTCCACGGCGCCCTTCTTCTTGCGCCGCTTGATCTCCCTGCGGATCTCCGGGACCAC
>VBKQ01000023.1 GCA_005879505.1 Deltaproteobacteria bacterium | reverse complement strand
GCCGGCCGTCGCGCCCGAGCCCACCGTGGATGTTCCAGGTCACGAGGCGCACGTCGCTTCTTCCCTGGCGCCGAGGGGCAGCTCGCGCGGGAACCGGCCGCTGCGCTCGAGGAAGAAGCGGTGCAGATCCTGAGGGCGCACGACCGAGGCGAAAGCGCTTTCGCCAAGCTCCTGCGGATGGATCATGAAGGTATCGAGCCCGTCGGGCGCGAGGCCGCCGTGAGAGCCAAACTCGAACGGATAGGCGACCGTTTCGCCGCATGGCGCGGCGCATCCGAGCAGGATCAGATCGCCGGAGCTGTTCATCCCGAGCAGATCGCGCGCGTAGACCGCGGCGAGCGGGTGGCCGATCTCATGCGCGAGCTCCAGCGCATCCTGCGGGTGATTGAGCTCCAGCCGCCGGTCGCCACGCAGCGCGACCGGGCCGTTGTCGCCGCGCAGCAACGTGAACCCGATCGCGGGAGATTTCGCGCAGCGCTCGAGCAGACCTGCGTGGCGCCCACGGATCTCGGTCTCGCGCAGCGGGTAGGGAACGCAGGTGGAGTACACGTGCGCGATGTCGCCCGCGGGTACCACCAGCAGGGGCCCGTCGGCGTGATACGGCAGGCCCGCGTCCAGCGTTTTCGCCAGGTGCCGCGCCCAGGCGAGGGCCGGCTTGGCGAGCGGCGCCGGCAGCACCGCGGCGACACGGCGGAACCAGCGCGCCTGGGCCGCCACCGCAGCCGCATCTCCTCCGCCGGCGCCGCCGAATGCTACCGGGTCGGAGCCGGCAGTCCGGCCGTCCGCGAGCAAGTGCTCGCCGATCGATTCGCCGAGCACGAGCTCCGCGGGGCGGGTTGCGGTCTGCCCGTGATCACTGAAGAGGTAGAGCTCGTAGCCGAGCTCGGGGAGCGCGTTCACCGCCGCGACGATCCGGCCGAGCATCCGATCGAGCTCCCAGAGCTTGAGCAGCGCCATGCGCGAGAACGGACCGCGCCGGTGGGCGTACTCGTCGTAACCGATGAAGCAGGCGTACACGATCGGTATTCCCCGGGCGATGTCGATCACGCACGAGTTGGCGGCGAACTCCGCGAAGAGGCACTCGGTGAGCACGCGATGGAAGAGGAACTTCGGCTCGTGCTGCAGCGACCCGACCTGGCGCGCCCAGCGGACCGTCTCCACCAGCCCCGAGGCGATGTCCATCCCGAGCGCGCCGGCGATCCTGCCGGCGGTGGCACTGTGGACCATCGCGGCCGCGACCACGTCGTTCGCCTGGGGCAACAGCGGCGCGCTCGAGAGCTCCTCCATGCCGAAGTCTTCCGCGCAGAGGTTCTCGTTCCAGCCTGAGAGCGCCCAGCGCCGCAGGGGAGCGCCGCCGGAGAAGATCGAGCAATAGACCGACCCCCCGCGCAGGAGCGGAACGCCGGTGCGGGTCAGCTCCTCTTCCAGCGCCCGGGCGTCCTGGCCGCGATCCATCCGCACTTCGCGGCCTGCCCGCTTGTCGTACCAGGTGTAGCCCGGGATCTGGTGATCGACGCCGTAGAGCAGGCCCGCCTGGAATGCGGGCGTGCTGGTCGGGGCGCCGGCGCGGCAGGGGGACAGCCGATACGGACCGCGTTCGAGCAACGCGCGCAAGGTAGGGGCGTATCCATGCTCCATCGCGTGCTCGATCTGCCGGCGTCCGACTCCGTCCAGATGGAGCAGCAGGATTCGCCGCCCCGAGGGCAACGGCAGCCGCGCTTGCCGGCCCCGTGCGGCGAACGGGCGCAGCACGTGGCGCACCAGTCCCTCGACGATCCGGGAGCGCCCCTCCCCCAGCACTAAGCCTCCCGATGTCGGGCGTTCCGCAGCAGCGTGAGCGGCAGCGACAACGCCTCGCGGGCGAGCCACAGCCCGATACGCACGGGTACGAGCAGGAGGATGGCGGCGCTCTCGGCAGCGCGCAGGGCCGTCTGGGCGGGCTCCGGAAGCTTGCCGAGCCGATCGCGCGCCTTTTCCCGGAGCCGGTCCGGAAGCTCGCGCGCGATCTCCTTCGCTTCATCGATGGACCGGGGCATGCGGAAGGGGACCTCCCGTCCCGTCGCGCCGTCGGGCGCAACCCCCGCCTCAGCCTCGAGCTCGGAGGCCATCTCGCGGACCACCTCGCGATTCTCTTCCTGCTGCTGCCGATCGTGCTTGCGGAACTCGGCCTCTGCTCGCTCTGCGTCTGTGTCGCCGACGAAGTCGTGGTGCTGCGTCGCCTTGCGCTCGATCGCCGAAGCGCGCCGCTGGTGATGGCTGCCCTTGCCTGTCTGCCTGGACACGGGTGCCCTCCTCGTTTGGGGAAAATGTAGGAACCGCAAATCTTTGGCGCAACGCGGCAGGGCGGAGCGAAGGGGCTGGCGGGCGGCCTCGGGGGATCGGCTAGACTCGCGCCATGGGCTTCGAGTTCGCCGGCGCGACGGACGTCGGGCGCAAGCGCGATCACAACGAGGACGCGCTGCTGCTCCTGCCCGAGCACAGTGTCGCAGTGGTGTGCGACGGCATGGGCGGCCACGAGGCGGGCGAGGTCGCATCGGGGATCGGCGTCGAGACGGTCAAGCGGTTCTTCGAGATCGCCGGCGATCCGGACGCGACCTGGCCCTTCCGCTACGATCGCACCAAGGACGAGGGCACCAATCTTCTCGTGGTGGCCGCGCAATGGGCGAACCAGCGGATCCGGGAGGCTGCCGACCCCGGCGCAGCCGCGCCAGGGAAGCGGGGGATGGGCACTACCTTCGTCGGCTGTCTCGTGCGCGAGAAGAAGGCATGGTTCGGCTGGGTGGGCGACTCGCGCGGGTACGTGTGGCGGCGCGGCGAGCTGCATCCGGCCACGAGCGATCACTCCCTGCTGAACGAGCTGATCAAGACGGGTCGCCTCTCGGAAGAGGAGATCGCGAACTTCCAGCACAAGAACGTGATCACCCGCGCGCTGGGAATGGCGGAGCATACCGAAGTCGACGTCTCGGCCTGGGACCTGGAGGCCGGTGACGTCTGCCTCGTCTGTTGCGACGGCCTGACCGGGATGGTCGCGGACGAGCGGATCGCCGAGATCCTCGCCCAGGAGCCGCAGCTTCAGAAGGCCTGCCAGCGGCTGGTGGACGAGGCCAACGAGAACGGCGGCGTGGACAACATCACCGTCGCGCTCGTTCGCTACACTCAGTAGCTTGCCCACTCCCGCAGGACCTGCTCGTCGAAGTCCTGCACCGGGACGGCCTGCGCGTCGATGACCTTTCCCTGGCCATCGAGCACCGCCTCGAGACGCGGCGGGAGCACGGCGACGCGTCCGGGCACGCCCTGCAGGCGCGAGGCGAGCTCCTCCCGCCAGCGCAGGTCGGGATGGCTCGCGTGCCGCTCGAGGAGCTCGCGCCATCGCGCCGCATCCCCGGAGGACTGCAGCTCCTTGAGCAACGTGAGCAGCTCCTGCGCCGCCGCGCGGAACTTCGCCCCATCGGGGACCGCCAGATATCGCCGTCCGGCTGCGTGCCGCTCGGCTGCGGCGCCCTTGCCGGTGAACCACCAGATCTGCAGCAGGACCGATCGCTGGCGGTCGTCCTCGACGCGGTCGCCTTCTGTCGCCGCGACTGTCGACAGCCAATCGGTCGCGACGAACTGCGGCCAGAGCTCCCGGCAGCGGGGGTCCGGCAAGATCTCCGCAGTGGTGTCGGCGAGCACGAGCGCGTTCGCATCCGCGAGCGACTCCTGCAACGCAGGC
>VBKQ01000022.1 GCA_005879505.1 Deltaproteobacteria bacterium | reverse complement strand
GGCGGTCAGCTTGTCCATCAAGGCGTACTGAGCAACCGCCCGCTTATGTGCCTCATCCAGCAGCCTGTTCAGTCGTGTGATCTCAGCGATCAACTCTTTCCGCTGCATGTTGGCCCCCTCAACGGACCTTTCGCATCGATGTATTCGTGGCGGCCAGGCCGACTCGTCCGACTCCTTTGGCCACAATGTAAGCAGCGTGCCAACTGCGCAATGGGTTGGCTAAATACCGGCGTGTTCAAGAGGTTTGGTGGAGCCGACACCCGGACTTGAACCGGGGACCTACGGTTTACGAAACCGTTGCTCTACCGACTGAGCTATGTCGGCCCGGAAGGCGGGCGCTGCTTCTAACAACTCTGCGATGCGACGGTCAAGCCGCTTTCCCGCAACGCTGGGCTGCTCGCCATTGACAAGTGCGCCGGGCGGTCCAGACTGCGCGCCCATGAAATTGCTCCGCAGCGTCGCGGTTGCCGCCGCGCTGCTCGCGGCGTGCAGCCAGCCGCCCGCGCCGCAGGGCCCGGCCGAAGTGCAGCTCTCGACGGATGTGAATCCTGGCATGGTTGATGCCGCGCTCACGATGATCGTGCGCAGCGGCGGCCCGCGCGGAGAGCGGATCGCGGGGATGCACGCGGGGGTCTCCGTGCTGCCCGGCGCCGCCGGCGCGCCGGTGCCAGGTGGGGAGCAGACGCCGAAACCCGCCGCGAGCGGGGATGTGCGCTGGGACAGCGAGCCCTACGGCGCCATCGCCGCAGCTGCGAAGGGAGAGCTGCTGCCGGCGCCGAAGGCCGGCAGCGACGTCCCTCCCCTCTGGAGGGATCCGGGCGGCGCCTGGGTGGCGGTGGGAGGTCGCGCGGTGGTGCTGCTCGTCGCTACCGACGAGCTCGGCGATCACGGCGCACCGGTGCGGTTCACCGCGCTCACCGAGCCGTGGCTGAAGGGAAGGGTTGCGGTCTCGTCGCCGACCGGCGGCATGGCGCTGGCGCACTTCGCCGCGCTCTATGCCGCCTGGGGCGCGGAGCGGATGGATGCCTGGCTCAAGCAGCTCAAGGCGAACGAGCCGCAGCTCTACGCCGACGATGATCAGGTCCGGCAGGCGGTCGTGAGCGGCCGTGCCATCGTCGGAATGGTCGCGAGCGACGAGGCGGCCAAGGCAGCCGCCAGCGCCGCCCACGTGCTCCTCGTGTATCCGAACCAGAAGAGCATCGGCACCTTCGTCTGGCCGACGGCACTTTCGATCCCGAAGACCGCGCGCGATCCCGAGGCGGCGCGCAAGCTCGCCGAGCGCCTCGCGGATCGCAACACCGAGCAGCTGCTCGTCGCCCGCGTGCCCGGTTATCTGCCCCTGCGAAGCGACATCCCGGTGCCGCCGGGGGTGCGCTCCGCCGCCAATCTGGTGGTCGTCTCGGTCGATCCCGCGCGGATCGTCTCGGAGATCGGCCAGCGCAAGGCCGCGCTCGCGGCCTGGGCCGAGTCGATCCCCAAGCCGCTTCCGACCGGCACGCAGGCACAGACGCGCTGACGCCTCTACACCCGGAGCACCCTCGGCGTGCCCGGCTCTTGCTCTGCGGATCCCTCCTCGGGAAACCCGAGCAGCTCCCGGAGCGGAAGAGTCGCGTCGAGCTCGCGCCGCGGCCGTCCCTCGCGAAGCACGTACCGGTTGCGCCGGCCGTCCCGCTGCCGCAAGAGGTAACCGCCCTCCTCCAGCTCGGAGACGATCCGCTGCACCGCGCGCTCGGTGATCCCGATCCGCTCAGCGACCTCGCGCAACGTCAACGAAGGCTCCTGCGCGATGCAGCGCAGGACGTAGAAGTGATTGGTGAGAAACCCCCAGGTCGGACCGCTCATGAGCGCCATCCTGCACGACCCGGCGATCCAGTCCAGAAAACAGGCTATTCGGGCTCCGCCATCGATCGGCCCGCCACCTCGGGCAGATCGAGCGGCAGCTCGATCGAGGTCAGCACGATCTTCGGCAGTCCGGCAACGGGGGCGGCGGCTGCTGCGCCACCACCAGGGCGGCGCGCTTGCCGATGTCATCCTCACGCGGGATCAGGCCGGTCAAATGCGCGATGATCTTCTCCAGGGTCTGGAAGAAGCGCAGCCGGAACAACGCTTCGTTCAGCCAGCCGACGGTGATGCAGTAGTACTTGGCGTGGGGCGCCGTGTGGTGCACGGCATGATGCTCGGGCGGCAGGATCAGGTTCGCCCGCTGCAGGACTTGCACGTACCTTGGCGGCGCATCCATGTGCGCCCACTTGTGGAACTGGTTCGTGCCGAAGATCGCCAGGCACATCGCGAAGATCATCGCGGCGAGGAAGAACCAGACGGTGCCGTCCGGAAGGAGCGCCGCGATCGCCGCGACCGGGCTCGAGATGAAGCAGTTGTTGCCGTTCGTCTCGACGAAATCGTGGCGCGTGATCTCTTTCTCGTCGACGTGATGCTCGCGGAAGGGCCGGATCAGGGCCTTGCCGATGATCGGCCATTCCGCCGTGCCCCAGGTGTCCGCCGTCCAGTGCACGAATCCCGAGCCGAAGTCCGCAGCGATGAAGCCGACCATGAACGCGGCAAACGCGAGGAACGGGTTTTCGGCGATACGCGGCGCGATGCTCATCAACAGCCAGGCCATCACCAGCGCATATCCGGCGATGCTCGCGATCTCGAAGTTCCGCACCGCGCGGCTGTATGCCTCGCGCAAGGCGCGCCGGTCGCGCTGCCGGATCTCGAGGTCCTTCATGAAGCGGTGCTCCCCCTCCGGACTGCATGAGTGTGGCACAGAAGATCGACGTTGATGAATTCGTGGCGCTCAAGATCCTGCCGGCCGAAAGCATTGCGGCAGGTGAGCGATTGGAGGACAAATACGCACATGCGCGTCGCTTTGATCGCCATGCTCCTCGCGGCCTCTTGCAAGCAACAACCGCAGCCAGCACGGCAATCCGGCCCCGGTGAGGTCACCGAGATCGCGGTGACGGAGAAAGGGTTCGAGCCGGATCGGATCCGCACCGCGCCCGGGCAGCAGGTGACGCTGCGGTTCACCCGGAAAGTCGCGCAGACCTGCGCGGACGCCGTCGAGGTCCAAGGCGATCCGGTGCGCCACATGCTGCCGCTCAACGCGCCGGTGGAAGTGAAGGTGACCGCGCCGAAGTCCGGTCAGCTCGCCTTCGCCTGTCCGATGGACATGTACCGCGGCACGATCGTGGTGGTCGCGCAATAGAGGAGGTCCGGAATGCATCTCGCGCTGCTGCACGACGGCCGTCCGGCGCTTCTGCGCGTGGAGGGACCGGTAGGGGCGCCGGCCGCGCTGTTCTTCCATCCCTTTCCCCTGCACGCCGACGCCTGGGAGGAGATGCTCGCCGCCTGCGCCGGTTCGGGAATCTGCGCGGCGGCGCTGGACGCACCTGGGTTCGGCGGGAGCGCGCAGGTTTCCGGGCCGGATGACCAAGGCTGTGTTGCTCGCGACGAAGGCGAGCCCCGACACGGAGGAAGCGCGCAAGAACCGCGAGCGGCAGGCCGCGCTGGCGCTGGACAAAGGCGCGCAAGCGGTGATCGCGGAGTTCGCGCCGAAGCTCGTCGCTCCGAACGCTCCACCCGCCGTGCGCCGCCGCGTCGAAGAGCTGGCGTCTCGGGCGACGGCGCAGGGGATCGCGGATGTGCTTCGCGGCATGGCGCAGCGGCCGGACTCGACACCGGACCTGCCCCGCTGGAGCGCTCCGACAATGGTGATCGCGGGCGAGCAGGATCAGCTCATGCCCCGCGCGGAGATGGAGAAGATCGCAGCCTCGGTCCCCGGTGCGCGTCTGGAAGTGATCCCTGGCGCGGGCCATCTGCCGTTCCTCGAAGACCCGAAGACAGTTTCGCGATTGCTCACGACGCACTTGCGCGCCAGCTAGTCGCTGCTCTTCGCGCTGCGGACCTCATCGCACCGCGAGGGACGCATGCCCTACCCGCACGCCTTGTAGGCGCACATCGCGCGAATGCGAGAGTGCTCCGTCGAACTTCGATCCAAGGAAGGAGGCTCCACATGCCGG
>VBKQ01000021.1 GCA_005879505.1 Deltaproteobacteria bacterium | reverse complement strand
TTGGCGCGATCGATTGCGTATTGTGTCCCCGTAGCATATCCACCCGGGTACATGGACCGATACGAGCAAATATTCCCTCGTCTCACCGATGCCCAGCTCTCGCGCATCTCGGCTGCCGGCCAACACCGCGGCGTCCAGGCCGGGGAGCTCCTGTTCGAGGCCGGCGACCAGAACACCGACTTCTTCGTGGTGATCAGCGGAGGGATCGAAATCGTCCGCCCGGTCGCCGGCCGGGAACAACCGGTCGCGTTGCTTGGACCGGGCCAATTCACGGGTGAGATCAACATGCTTTCGGCGCGGCGGGCCTGGGCCCGCGGCCGGGTCGCCGCCGACGGGTCCATCATCGCTCTGGACCGCGACGGTCTCCACGCAATGGTGCAGCGCGATCCGGAGCTGAGCGAGATCCTCCTGCGCGCCTTCATCCTCCGGCGCGTGGCGCTGATCAATCAGTCGGACAACGACCTGGTCCTCCTCGGGTCCCGGCATTCGCTGGGCACGCAGAGGATCAAGGAGTTCCTGACGCGGAACGGGGAACCGTTCACGTACCACGACGTGGAGACCGAGCCCGGAATGCAGGCGATGCTCGATCGTCTGCAGATCGGGATCAACGAAGTGCCGGTGGTCGTCTGCCAAGAGGGCTACGTCCTGCGAAACCCGTCGATCGAGGGCCTGGCGTCAGCGCTCGGACTGACGCCGGAGCTGGATGCCAGGACGGTGCGGGACGTCGTCATCGTGGGCGGGGGACCGGCGGGCCTGGGCGCGGCGGTATACGCCGCGTCGGAGGGACTCGATGTGCTGGTCCTGGAAAGCACCGCACCTGGAGGACAGGCCGGGACGAGCTCGCGGATCGAGAACTATCTGGGATTCCCCACCGGGATCTCCGGGTTGGCGCTCGCCGGACGCGCGCTCACCCAGGCGGAAAAATTCGGCGCCGAGGTGGCCATCGCGCGGTCGGCCGTCCGGTTCAATTGCGACCAGCGGCCATATCGGGTGCATCTCTCCGATGGAGAGGTCGTACAGGCCAGGACCATCGTGATCGCCACCGGCGCGAGATACCGGAAGCTGGACGTGCCCGCGCTCTCGCGTTTCGAGGGCGCCGGCATCTTCTACAGCGCGACGCACCTCGAAGCGCAGTCGTGCAAGGAGGAGGAGATCGCGGTGGTGGGGGGCGGCAATTCGGCAGGACAAGCCGCCGTCTTCCTCTCCGGGATCGCATCGCGGGTGCACGTCGTGGTACGCGGGCGCAGCCTCGCGGACAGCATGTCCCGCTATCTGATCCAGCGCATCGAAAGCAGCCGCAACGTGGAGCTGCGAACGCGGACGCGGATCGAGTCGCTCGAAGGCGAGGATCGGCTGGAACGCGTCGGGTGGCGTCACCTGGAAACGGGGGCACCGGAGACCCGGCCGATCCGCAACCTGTTCGTCATGACCGGAGCCGATCCGAACACGACGTGGCTGAAGGGATGCGTGGTGCTGGACGAAAAGAATTTCGTCAAGACCGGAGCCGATCTGGAGACGGACGAGCTGGCCGAAGCGCGCTGGCCTCTCTCGCGACGACCGCACCTGATGGAGACGAGCATACCGGGCGTATTCGCGGTCGGGGACGTGCGCTCCGCCAGCGTGAAGAGGGTTGCCTCGGCCGTCGGAGAGGGATCGATCTGCGTCCAGCTCATCCACAGGGCGCTGCAGGAGCTCTGAACCGTCCGGGTCAGCTCGCGAATCCGAAGACGAGGTTGAGGACGAAGGTCAGGATGGCCGTGTTGTACGCAAAGGAGATGACCGCGTGCATCAGGATGGTCCGGCGGATCTGCGCGCTCGACACGTCGGTGTCGGACACCTGGAAGGTCATCCCGACGGTGAACGCCAGGTAGGCGAAGTCGGAGTAGCTCGGCGGCGCGCCGCCGGGGAAATCCACGCCGCCGGCGCCCCTGACATCCTCTCGGTAGTAGAGGTGCGCGTAGCGCAGCGCGAACGCGGTGTGGGTGAGCGTCCACGAGACCGCGACGGTCAGGAGACAGAGGGCGATCAGCTCGCGGCTCGCCTGCGGCGTCATCTCTGAGGCGCCACCCACCAGCACGGTGGCGGCGAGGAGGCTCGTCGCCGAGGTGAGGAGCGTCAGCGCGTAGACAGCGGTGCGGCCCGGATCGTCGGTCGCCGCCCTCTTCCGCGTCGCAGCCGCATCCGAAGGCGTGATGATGAGCCATGCGATGGTGAGGAGCGCGAGGCCACCAACGTCCCAGCCGCCCACCGTGGCCAGCACCGTCGGGTAGCGCAGCGAGAGCAAGAGCCCGGCCGCCACCCCGAGAGCGAGAGCGAGCGCGATCCGGCCCAGCGCGTGCCGCGGATGGAGCAGCGCGACCGTGCGGCGGCCCTAGATACGTGGAGGCAGCGCCGATGAGGAAGAGATAGCTCCGCGCGCCCAGCTCGCGGGTGATCCCCACCGTCGGTGAGAGCTGAAGCGCCGCGGTGGTCCGGCGCGGGGCCACTCCCTGCGTCTGGAAGCGTTGCACGAGCAGCGAACCGCCAACCGTCAATCCGAGCTCGACCGAGATCACGTGCAGGTCGCGGACGTGAACGGCGGACAGCTCCAGGTCGTACTGATCCACGGTGGCCTGGAGACCCGGATTCGAGAACCCGCCCCTGCACCAACCGAACCGCGGCTTGAGCGTGAAGGCTTGCAGCGCGACCGCCACCCCGAGCGCGGCGCCGGGGCAGGTCCCGGTCTCTCCCACCAGCGCGCTGCGCACGCGCGCCTCGCCCTCGAGCGAAGCGACTGCTCTGGCGGCCCCGCCGCCCTTGCGCACCAGTCGCGCGTAGGCGGTGCGCTCGAAGCCGGATTCGTCGACCGAGAGGGTGGCCCCCGGCGGCGCATCCACCATCCCTTCGAGGAGCACGTCCGGCGCGCGGCCGCGCAAGAAGTAGCGTCCTGCCCGCACGCTCAGCCGGCGCGCCCGATCGCGCGCGCCGATCTCGCCCAGGACCGCGCCCTCCGCCGAACCTTGGAAGACGAGCCAGGTCCGCCCCTCCGGGAGCTGGAGGAAGGCGCGCGTGGGCGCGTTCGCGTCCAGCGTGGCCAGCACGACGTCGCCCATGCCGCGCACGTCGTACTCGAAGCTCGGATGCTGGGTGCCGGCCAGCGAGCGGCTCGAGGCGCGCAGGGTGGCGTCGTACGCGTACCGGTAGGTCTCGTCGAGCGTGACCCGGCCGTCACCGTTGGCATCGGCGGCGCCGAGCAGGCCGGAGACGAGCGCGTGCGTGAAGAAACTGCTCTTGATCTCGTCGGACTCCTGGCTGTCCTCGGACGCGGAGCTGGAAGTGAGGAACACCGCACCCTCGCCTGCCACTCTCTCCCCAAGCTGGATGTCGAACGGTGGAATGGGCGAACCACCCTTGACCCGGGTGAGCGCTCCCGAGCGGCAGGCGTCGAGAACGAGGAGGCGGAAGCTCGCGGACGAGCCGCGCACCAGCTGCTCCAACTCGCGCAGCTCCAACGGGCTGTTTCCCAGGTGCAGCGCGCCGGCGTCTCCGTGTCCCGAGTAATAGACGATCAGCATGCCCTGGTGGCCGGCCTCCCGGACGCGATCGTTGACGGCGATCAATGTGCTGCGGACGGTCGCGGCGTCCTGCCCGCGCAAGAGGACGAGGTTCTCGGGCCGGACCCCGCCCACTTCCTGCAGCATGGAGGCGACCCGGGCCGCATCGATCTCGGCGTACTTGAGCGGGAGATCGGGCGGCTGGCCCTGGTCGTTGCCGACCACCACGGCGAAGCGCTCGACCTGCGCCGCGGCGGCGCCGGCAAAGAGCAGGAGCGGGAGCGTGATCAGCGCTTGACGAAGCTCCACCGTGTCACCTGGCAGCCGTCGGGAATTGCGGGACCACCGCGCTCGAGCTGCAGGCGCAGCGGCTCGAGCTCGACCGGGGAGGCGCAGAACAGCCCCAGGATTTGCTCCTCGCCGGCCGTCGCGTCCAGCCGGGTTCCGAGCGGCAGCGCTACGTCATTGCCGGCCTGCACGCGCTCGGCGCGGCCGCCCGCGGGGAAGTAGATGGATCCGTGCCCGCTCGCGTCCCGGCTGAGAACGGCGACGAAGACGTCGACCGGCGCGGACACCGCGAACCGCACGGCGTCTCCGGGCGCTACCATTTCGCCCGGACCGGCGTGCCGCACCTCGCCCAGATGCTCCACGTACATGCTGAGCGCAAATCCCGATCCCTTCAGCCGCGTGCCCGCAGGGCGGACCAGGAGCAAGAGGGAGGCGGCCGCCGCGATGCCGGCAGCGGCGGCGAGCGCACGGAGCGGGAACCGCGAACGCCCTGGGAATGGCACCACGCGCAGGGACGGGAGTCGCTCCTTGGCCTCGTCGCGCAGGTCGTTCAGCACCGAGGTGCAGCGGGCGCAACCGTCGGCGTGCGCGCGGAAGCGCTCCGCATCGGCCGGTTCGAGCTCTCCCGCCAGGTAGCGATCGAACTGCAGAGCTGAGGAGCAGGCATCCCAGGCGTGATTGGCGAGTGACGTGGTCATGCGCTCTGCTCCAGGAGCGCCAGCGAACGCTGGGCGCGCTCCAACAAGTAGCCCACCTTCCGCCGCGAGCAGCCCAGGAGTCCGGCCACCTCCGCGTGCGTCATCCCGTCCAGGTGATGGTAGACGGTGGCCGCCGCTACATCGGCCGGCAGCCGCGAGAGGATCCGGCGCAGCTCGGCCAGCGTCTCTCCACCGCTGCCGGTGGCCTGCGCCGGCACCGGCGCGAGGCCGCTCTGCAACAACCGAGCTCCGGTGCGGCGGTTGCGCAGCTGGTTCAAGCACAAGTGGGTGGTGGACTGGTAGAGCCAGGCCACCACCGAGGTTGCGTTGCGCAGGCTGTGCGGAGCACGCAGCAGCGAGGCGAAGACCTCCTGCAGCGCTTCCTGCGCATCCGGCTCGCTGCCCAGGAGCGCCCTCGCCCGGCGCAGCACGATGTGGCCGTGAGACCGGTACAGTCGCTCGATCGCGCCGGCGTCGAGGATCATGGGCACGACCCGCTCGAGCCACCCAGGCCCACCGTGCCGAGCTCGAGGACCAGCGGCTCGCCGGGAGGCGCCAGCGAGAGCCGGTAGGGCGCGCGGCAGAACGAGCGGGCCGTGCCTTCGTTCGTAGTTCCGTCGTCGGGCACCCCTCGCTGCACCAGGTCCGCGACGCACGCATCCAGCTGCTGGGGCGGGATGCACTGCGGATTCACCGCGGTCACCCGCATCAAATGGAAGCCGGCCTTCAGCGCCGCGGTTAGCCACCATTCGGTGAGCGACCGCGGCGGAACGTCGGCGGCGAGGTACAGCACCCAGTGGTTGGGGTCGATACCGTAAGCGCCATTCGAGGATGGGGTCGGAAGCGCACTGACCCCGACGGCCGAAATGCCGTAAGGCACCGCGCCGGCGTTCGCCCGCGCGTACGTCACCTGGCCGGGAGCCAACGTCCGGCGGGCCGCAGCCGGCGGCGGCTGGTAGAGATGCAGTGTGAAGCTGGCGGGAAATCCGGTCCGCACCGGCGCGCGGGTGGCAAGCTCCTGATCGTTCG
The DNA here is from genome assembly GCA_005879505.1 of Deltaproteobacteria bacterium. GTDB lineage: Bacteria > Myxococcota > Myxococcia > Myxococcales > 40CM-4-68-19 > 40CM-4-68-19. Next base: position 650 of record VBKQ01000021.1, on the reverse strand, counting down.
CCGACGGAGGCGGGCCGCGCTGCCAGAGCATCGCAGCCTCGAGCGGCGCCGCTCCTGCACTCGCCACGTAGCCGGGCAAGGTGATCAGCGGCTCGCCGAGATAGCTCGAATCGGCCTGCGAATCGCACGCGCAGGCGAGCGCAGCCAGCACCAGCAGCAAATGTCGACCAACCCGCATTTCCGACTCCCGGACGAAACCCGCTGCCGGAGAGGACCGCGAGACCGTCATCGGTGGCAAACTCCTGGAAGTTTGCCCGAACTGGCGGACCCGCGTTCCTTTCGGATGACCACTTCGTCAGGAGTCAATCGATGCGCGACCGAAGCCTTTGCGTGATGCTCGTCCTGCTCGCTGCCTGCGGGAAGCAGGAGCCGGCCGCTCCCGCCCGGATTGAGACCCGGGTCCGCCTCGCGCGGGCGGCCACCTGCGAGTCCCTGACCCGTCAAATCCAGGACACGGCGGCCAGGCAGATGCGCGCACAGATGGACGAGTCGAAGCGCGGATACGTCTACGGCCTGCCGGCAGCCAGCAGCGGAGCCGCAACACCCGCCGCCGGCGCCGGGCCCGCGAGCTACAGCACGACGAACACGCAGGTCGCCGGAGTGGACGAGGCGGATTTCGTCAAGAACGACGGGACCCGCATCTTCGTCCT